>JBJKPT010000315.1:0-3110 GCA_046706045.1 Desulfobacterales bacterium | reverse complement strand
GAGCGAATCCGCACAATGGTACAGATTCAGGACACCATGTCGCAGGCCCAGCGTCAGAAGCAGGCACAGCTTGAAAAGGATGCCGCCGTCAAGGAATCCCTGGCGCAGATCAAACAGAAGATTATCGTCATGAGCGGCAAGGGGGGGGTGGGCAAATCGAGCACTTCGGTGAATCTGAGCGTCGCCCTGGCCGACAACGGATTCAAGGTGGGCCTGATGGACGTGGACCTCCATGGACCCGACGTGCCGCGGATGCTGGGGCTCACTGGCAGCCCGGATCTCAGCGGACGGCAGAAATTGGCCCCCATGGCCTTTTCCGAAAACCTTCACGTCATTTCCATCGAATCCCTTACCCCGAACAAGGACGACGCCATCATTTGGCGAGGACCGATCAAATACTCCGCCATCCGGCAGTTCATCGGCGACGTGGATTGGGGCGCGCTCGATTTTCTGATCATCGACGCCCCTCCCGGAACCGGGGATGAACCCCTGACCGTGGCCCAGACCATTTCCGATGCCAAGGCCATCATCGTGACCACCCCTCAGGAGATCTCCCTGGCCGATGTCCGAAAATCCATCTCCTGTTGCAAGACGGTGAAGGTGGAAATTTTCGGCGTCGTGGAAAACATGAGCGGCTTCATCTGTCCCCATTGTGGAGAAGAACTCAACCCATTTGGGACGGGTGGCGGGGAGAAAACCGCCGCGGCCGCCGGCCTGCGATTTCTCGGCCGGATCCCCTTTGACCCTCGGGTGGTTTCCTGCGGCGATACGGGCGTGCCGCTGCAGGTGCGGCACAAAGGAAGCCCCGTGGCCGAAGCCTTTTCCGCCATCGCCGGCAAACTGGCGGCGCTGGTCGCCTGAAGAGGGGGCCGTCGGTTCCGATCGTTCGACGCCCCGCGGGGAAGGAACGGATCCTTCCGCGCGGGGCGTTTTTTTGTGGGATGCGCTTGGGGGGATGGATGGCGGGGCGCCGGACATTTTTCGTGCACGTGCACGAAGAAATTCCTAAAATCCTTATGGCTGAAAGGGCTTCACGCCGTGGGGTACATGGCCTCGATCGCCTCCTTGTAGCGGTCCATCACCTGGGATTTTTTCAGCTTCAGGGTCGGGGTGAGCAGGCCGTTTTCGATGGTGCATTCCGGAACGATCGTCACCTTCTTGATCGTTTCATATGAGGCGAACTGCTTGTTCTTTTCCGCCACCTCGGCCTCGATCAGGGCCTGGACCCGGGGCTCCCGGATCAACTCGTCCATGCCGGAGACCACGATGCCGTTGGTCTCGGCCCATTCCGCGACGTTCTCCGGATCCAGGCTGACGAGGGCGCTTAAATACCTGCGGCGGTCCCCCACGACACAGACCTGGTGAATGTATTGGGAGGTGGCGAGCACGCCCTCGATCGGAGACGGAGCGATGTTCTTTCCGCCGGCCGTGATGATGAGCTCCTTTTTCCGGCCGGTGATCCGCAAAAACCCCGCGGCGTCGATTTCGCCGAGGTCCCCGGAGTGAAGCCAGCCGTCGGCATCGATCGCGGCCGCGGTTTCCTCGGGCATCTTGTAGTAGCCGCGCATGACGTTCCGTCCCCGGAACAGGACCTCCCCGTCGTCTGCGATCTTTTGTTCGATCCCGGGGCCGGTGGGCCCCACCCACCCGAACCGGTAGCTTTCGTGAGGGTTGAGGTTGGTAAACGAAGTGTTTTCCGTCATGCCGAGACCTTCCAGGATCAGGATGCCGGCGGCGTGGAAAAAACGTCCGATTTCCGGATTCAGGGGGGCCGCCCCGCTGATGCACCAGCGCACCCGACCGCCCAGCGCCGACTTGATCTTGCTGAACACCAGACCCGTGGCGATTCCGTATTGGATCCGGAGTTTCAAGGGAATGGGCTCCTTGTTGACGAGCCCGTCGCTCACGGCACCCCCCACGCCGCAGGCCCAGTCAAACAGCTGGCGGGTCATCCCGCCCTTGGCTTCCGCGGCCCCGAGGACCCGGGCATGGATTTTTTCATAGATCCGGGGCACGCTGGCAAACCAGTGGGGCCGGGCGAAACGGATGTCCTCGACGACGGTATCCATCGACCGGGCAAACGTCGTGGTGGAGCCGGCCAGCATGGTGGCGTAGACACAGGTCCGGGCAAAGACATGGGCCAGGGGCAAAAACAAAAACGATTCGTCGCCGTCCCGGATGGCCGTGGAAAACCGGACCGATTGGGCCGTGAACGTGATGTTGTCGTGGGTGAGAACCGCGCCCTTGGGGACCCCGGTGGTGCCCGAGGTGTAAACGATGCCGGCCGCGTCCCCGGGCCGGACGGCTTCGGTGCGGCGGGAGAATTCCTCGTCGGAGACGCCGTATCCCAGGGAGAGAAACGTGTCGAAATCGATGACGTCGTCACTTCCCGCCGGCGGTGTGCCATTGAAGAGAACGATCTTGCGGATCCTTGGAATCTCGGGGCGGATCGAGATGAGCTTGGCCAGTTGCTGAGGGTTTTCGGCAAAGGCCAACACCGCCTCGCTGTGATCGATGATGTAGCGGCAATCCTTTGCGAGGTTTGACTGGTAGATGCCCACCGTCACCGCGCCGATGCCGGTGATGCCCAGATCCGTCAGAACCCAGTGGTAGCAGCTGTAGCTCAGGATGCTGACCGCATCGCCTTTGGATACACCCAGGGCCATGAGGCTTTTGCCCACGAACCGCGCGGCGTTGCCGAACCCCTCCCAGGTGATCGATTCGGTGGTGCCCGGTCCGGTGAACCAGCGATAACCCGCGCCGTCCGGGGTCCGGTCCACGGTCTGCCGGAGCATGGCGTGGATGTTTTGAAAATCCGTAAATTGCATGGGTTCCCCCCTTCGCGTTCAGTCCGCCTGGCAGATCAGTCCTTTCAGGTAATGGCCTTCGGGAAAGTTGAGGCCCGTGGGATGGTCCGGCGCCTGTCCGGCCCGGGCAACGATACGGCCGTGCCGGCCGGCGTCCAGTGCCGCGTCGGCCACGATCTTCTGAAAGAGGTCCGGCGGCATCAGCCCCGAGCAGGAATAGGTCATCAATATGCCGCCGGCGGAAAGCAGGCGCCAGGCCAGCCAATTGATATCCTTGTAGCCCCGGCTGCCCCGGGCCAGGTG
>JBJKPT010000314.1:0-2355 GCA_046706045.1 Desulfobacterales bacterium | reverse complement strand
CGCCTGCAGGAACAGAGTGGAAAAGACCGCGAACGCCTTCGCGATCTTCTCTTCGTTGCACTCGAGCAGCCCGGTCAAGGGATGATGTTCTACCCAGAGGCGGCGGCCCCCGCCGGCACTTCCACGGATCCTCGCATTTGGCGCATCAAGGTGGGAAACCGCCCGTTGAAACCCGACGGGTTGTCCATGATGGGCGGCGGGGAAGTGGTCGGCGCCATCCCCCGGGGGGTTCCCGCCCTCGGGATACCGGCCATCCGCATGGACGTTATGCTTCGCATGCTTCCCTTTACGGTCATCATCTCGCTTCTGGGGTTTATGGAGGCCATCTCCATCGCCAAGGCCATGGCCGCAAAGACCGGGCAGCGCATCGATCCCAACCAGGAGCTCATCGGCCAGGGACTCGCCAATATCCTGGGCGCCCTCGGCAAAAGCTATCCGACCTCCGGCTCTTTTACCCGTTCGGCGGTGAACCTCCAGAGCGGGGCGGTTTCAGGCCTTTCCAGTGTGTTCACTTCCCTGGCCGTATTGGTGGTGCTGCTCTTTTTTACCCCGCTTCTTTATTACCTTCCCCAGTCGGTTCTTGCCGCGGTCATCATGATGGCCGTCGTCGGCCTGATCAACTTCAGCGGATTCGTCCACGCCTGGAAAGCCCAGTGGTACGACGGGGCCATCAGCATCATCACCTTCGTGAGCACCCTGGCGTTCGCCCCGGATCTGGACAAGGGGATTCTGGTGGGCGTGGTCCTTTCGCTCTCGGTGTTTCTCTACAAGAGCATGCGGCCCACCGTCTCCTCCCTTTCCCGCCATGCCGACGAAGCCCTGCGCTGTGCCGCGACCCATGGCCTGAGGGAGTGCGAATACGTCAGCCTCGTGCGGTTTGAAAGCCCTTTGTTTTTTGCCAACGCGAGCTATCTGGAAGACCAGATCAACGACCTCATGAGGACCCGTAAAAAGTTGCAGCAGATCATCATCGTCTCCAACGGCATCAACGACATGGACGCCTCGGGAGAGGAAGCCCTGTGGCTCATCATCGAAAACGTGAGAAGCGCCGGGGTGGACATCTCGTTTAGCGGGATCAACGAAGCCGTGATGCGGGTGCTGGAACGAACCCATCTCGCCGAAAAGATCGGGCGCGATCACATCTACCCCACCATGGAAAAGGCGATCCTGTCGGTGCACCGGCGCGCGCGGATCGAAGGCGAGACGCATGCCTGCCCGCTGATCTCGTTTTCAAGGGCGGGATGAGGGGCCAACGCAAAGGCTCGATAAAGAAAACGAGGGACTCGGATGAAATTTTTTCCCCAAACGATTCGCGTGCAGATCATGACGGCCTTTTCGGTCTGCTTCGCCGTCATGGCCGTCATCATCGCCCTCAACTACAACAATTTCCGGCGATTGTCGCAGTCCATGCAATTTTTTCAACTGGCCGATGACCTGAACAGCACCATTCTGGAGATGCGGCGCTACGAAAAGAATTATTTTCTCTATCGACAGGAAGAGTTCAATTACGAAGAGAACGTGACCTATACCAGTCAGCTGACCTTGATTCTCCGGCGCGAGCACGATGATCTGATCGATGCGATCGGAAAGGCCAATTACGATCATTTTGTCCAAAACACCGCCGATTATGTCGATCTGATGGCGAAGCTGCACCGGGCCGCTTGCGAAAAAACCGGGTGCGCGGACATGCAGGCGGCGATTCGGGGGGTCGGCCAAAACCTGCTCATCCTGGCGGACCAGTTGAAGACCACGGAAGGCCGCGCCATCACCCACCTGCTTCAAAAGATGATCCCCTTGCCCTTTGTCAGCCTGCTGGCGCTGGTGGTCCTGTTGGGTTTCGTTGTCTTTTTCATCGGTGAAAAGGTGATCCGGCCCCTGGCCCGGATCACCCGGGAATCCGAAGCCGTGGCCAAGGGCGCCTTCCAGCGGATTACGCCCTACGGTGGGCACGGAAACGAGATTCACTACCTGGTCTCGGCCTTGAACCGCATGATGGAAGAATTGGAGAAGCGCCAGGAAGAACTGATTCAGTCCCGAAAGATCGCCTTCATCGGCACCCTGACCGCGAGTGTCGCCCATGAAATCAACAACCCGGTCAACAACCTCTCGTTGATTCTCGAATCTCTGATCGAAGAGGCGGACACCATGGATGAAAACGAGCGCCGCCAGCTCTACGAAGAGGCCATGGGGCAGGCCGATCGGACCAGCGAGATCGTGAAAAATCTCCTGGAATTTTCCCGCGCCAGCCATCCTCGGATCGAAGACGTCAACTTCGAGGAGGTCGTCGACAAGACCAGCCGCTTGTTGAACAACGAAATGCATTTTCACAACATCACGTTCGTAAAGGAGGTCCAG
>JBJKPT010000313.1:0-4059 GCA_046706045.1 Desulfobacterales bacterium | reverse complement strand
TGGCGATGGGTTCGACGATGTTGAAGAAGCGATCCAAGCGCTGGAGGTGTTCCAAAAGGGTTACAAACGGCTGCATATCGCCTTCGATTCGCACGAGTCCCTGCTCGATCATGTCGGCCAGTGTTTGGGCCGGGTTCGAAACGATGCCGAAGGCAATGCCGGCGACCAAATAATAGATGCCGGACCGGGCCGTAAAAACGGTTGTTGGGGCGTCCGGCAACGGCGCCGCCGGCGACGCGATGCGCGTATGGTTCAGCGCGCCATTCTCCAATTCCAATTCATAGGTTTCGTCGGTGTCCCGGAGGACCATCCGAACGGTGTCCACCGCATCCCGCATTTCCCAGCCTTTTAGGAGCACGCCCATGTAATCGAAGAAAATGTCCGAAGGCACGGACAAAAGAAAACTCGGATCGGGCATCGGACCTTGTCGACCCTTTTGGAGGCCGTGGCGAAGTTCCAGTGCGCCGCTGAGGTAAAAATTCCGCCACGGTCCGGATTCCGACTGGTAGCCCATTTGTTCCAAAGCGTCCGCCTGAAGGGCTTTGGCCTCTTCGTAGTACTCGGCGTTGTCGGGGTAGGAAAAGATGAGGTGGTTCACGACCTCGGCCACCCAGCGGTAGTCCCCCTCTGCATAGCTCGTTTTCGCCTTGGCCAAAAGTGCTTCGGCGCCGCCCATGAATTCCACGTACTTCGTCCCGGCTTCATGGGGCGGATAGGGATGCAGCGTCTCCGGATTTCCATCGAACCAGCCGAGATACTTTACGAAAACCGATTTGACGTTGTGATTCAGGCTGCCGTAGTAGCCCCGGATATCCCAGTCGGTTTCCAGGTTGGGCGGGAGCTTTTTCAGCTGCTCGGCGATTTCAACCGGTTTGTATCCGAGATTGGCCAGGCGCAAGGTCTGATCGTTCAGGTAGCGATAGAGATCGCGTTGCCGTTTGAGGTACGTTTTGATGCGGCTGTTTCCCCAAACCGGCCAATGATGCACTCCGAACAGGACTTCCACCTTGTCTTGCCAGCGTCGGAGGGCCAGATTCAGATCCTTTGACCAGGAAAGGGCGTCGCGGATCGGGGCACCCCGAAGGGAATAGACGTTGTGCATGGTATGCGTCGCATTTTCCGCGGTGCACAGCGCATTGTAGTCTTCAATGAAGAAATGCATTTCGGCCGGTGCTTCCGTGCCGGGAACGAGCTGGAACTGGAATTTCAGGTCGCCGATCGTCCGCTCTTCAAACGCATCCGTGATGCTTTGAATCCGATTTTGCGGCAACAGGCAGAGGGAGCCCATCGCACGGGTGGTGCCGAGCCCAACGCCCACCTCACCCTTTTCGTCCGCCGGGAGCAGGGTGCCGTACATATAGGAGGCCCTGCGGCCCATGATGTTGCCCATGTAGAAATTCTCCATGCAGACATGATTCAGGAACCCTTCCGGCGCGTAGACGGCGACGCCGCCGTTTTCAATTTCCTGCATGGTGATGACCCCGCTGATGATCCCTGCGAAGTGATCGATGTGGCTGTGGGTGATGATTACGGCAATGACGGGTTTTCTTTCCTTTTTCCACCCATAGTACATCTCCAGCGAAGCCTTCGCGGTTTCGGCGGCGGTGAGCACATCGACGATGATGATGCCCTGGTCGCTTTCGACGATCGTCATGTTGGCAAGGTCGTGGTTGCGCACCTGGTAAATACCGGGACACACTTCAAAGAGCCCGCCGATACGGGTGAGTTTGGACTGGCGCCAGAGGCTGGGATGGACCGTATCCGGCGCCTCGCCCCGGACAAAATCAAACCGTTTTGGCTCCCAGACAATCCCTTTCTTGCCGTCGGAATTCCAGACAATGGGCTGGTTTGAAATTTTCAGCTTGAGATTCTTTTCCGCCAGCACAAACGAATCGTGGTCATCGAAAGGCAATTCCATCTTCACGCGCAAATTTGCCGCCTTTGTCTTTTCGGTGGCGTCGTTTCGTCGTTCTGGAATGGTCGTCATCGGAAGTTCTCCTTTTGGGTGACAAATGGTGGAAAAAGAGAAAAAGCGATTTCCAAGGACCCCCCATGGATGGACAATATAGCGGGTCGTTCTTTTTTTAAAGCGGCAAGGCCCGTTTTTGGATCGACGGCGGAGCCGTCCGCTACCCTCGGGCGGCCTTGGCTGCCGCTGCGCCCACGCAGGGATCGGCGGGCGGGACCAGCCGGACCGCCGCCGCACGCCCCCGATCCAACAACAGCGCGGGGCCGTCTCCAAAAATGCGGGCCTTCCCCCGGTTCACTTCGACCGCGCAACCGTTGCCGATGGCAACCATCGGATAGTTTACCGATCGGCAATAGCGTTGAAGATCTTTTTGCTGGCCGTTTTCATAATGCGGGAATACCGAGAACCCGACCAGATGCAGACCGGTGAAATCCGTCAGGGCTGTATGGTTGACATCTTTTACGCCGACATCCCAGCCGGCGGATGCGATATCCGGCCCGGCCAGAATGCTTCCGGCGCTCACGCCGACATACACCTTATTTTCCAGCAGGTCATGGAAACATCGATCCAGACCGGATTTTTTCGTCCAATAAAGGAGGTAATAGGTATTGCCACCCGCAACCCAGATGACGTCGGCGTTTTTCAATATCCCGAGCCATTTTCCGATGGGATCCCTGAGGTCGACGACCGAAACCCGGCCGATTCCGTCCTTCCTAAAGCAATCGCGCAAAGCTTTGACACGCGGCGGGTCGTAGATCTCTTCGGCGGCGGTGATGATGCAGGCAACGGAAACGGCGCTGCCGTCTTTTCCCGTTAATTTAAAGAATTCTTTTTTTAACGCGGTGTTCGAAAGCCCTGCGGAGGTGAGCAGCATTCGAAATCGGACGCCTGCCTCGATCTTTCCCGTTGGAAGGGGATAGCTGGACATTTTGGGGGGGATGCCGATTGGGTTTTGCCTTTGGCGAAGGTACTCGAAGATGCCGGCCATACCCAGCATCAGCAGACAGAGCAGGATCACCGCAGAAGCGGTTTTCACGATGGGCGACGCCTGGATGTGCACGGTGGATCCTCCAACCCGGGTGGGGGGGGGCTTCCCCCGCAGGAGCCCCCCGCCATCTCCGCTTTAAACGCGATCCGGAGCCCTTCTTTCATTTCCGGTATTGTGCGGGATCGATCCGGTAACGGCGCAGGATTTGCTGAAGGGCCTGACGTTCGAGGCCGCAGTCGCGGGCGGCTTGGGTGACGTTGCCCTGAAAATGGCGCAGGCGTTGGTCGAGGTAGGCGCGGTTGAAGTCGGTAAGGATTTTCTCCTTGGCGTCGCGGTAGGGCAACTCGGGAACGGTTCCGGCCGTCGAGAACGCGGACGGGGTCGATTCTTTTTTTTCCGTTTCCAAGCCCGCATCGGCAAGGCGGATTTCTTCTCCTTCCGAGAAGAGAATGCCGCGCAGGATCACGTTTTCCAGCTCCCGGACGTTTCCCACCCAGGATCGATGAAAAAATGCGTCCTGCAGTTCCGGTGACAGCCGTTTGAGCGGTTTGGCGAGTTTTTCGCAGTGCTTTTCCAGCAGGTGGGCCGCGATCATGGGAATGTCCTGGGGATGTTCGCGCAGGGCCGGCAGCCGTATGGGCAGCACGTTCAAGCGGTAAAAAAAGTCTTCTCGAAACTCGCCGTTTCGAATTCTTTCCGGCAAGTCCTGGTTGGTGGAAGCCACGATGCGCACGTCCACCGAAACGGTTTTGGTATCCCCCAGGGGTTTGATCATCTTGTCCTGGAGCACGCGCAAAAGCTTGGTTTGGATCGTGGGGCTGATGTCGCCGATTTCGTCAAGAAAAATGGTGCCGGTATGGGCTTCCTGGAACAAGCCGATCTTGTTCTGGGTCGCATGGGTGAACGCGCCCCTGCGGTACCCGAACAGCTCGCTTTCCAGAATGTGCTCGGGCACGGTGGGGCAGTTGACCGCCACGAAGGGTCCTTTCCCTCGAGGGCTCAAGGCATGGACGGCGCGGGCCGTGAGATCCTTTCCGACCCCCGATTCGCCGGTGATCAGTACGGTCAGATCGGTCTGGGCAACGGTGTGGATCGTTTCAAA
>JBJKPT010000312.1:0-3248 GCA_046706045.1 Desulfobacterales bacterium | reverse complement strand
GGCCCAGGCAGCGGCGAGATCCGGATGGGCCGCGGAAAAGGCCTTGTAGCGCGATTTCCATTCGTCTTCGGCGGCCGCACCGGCGGTGGAAACCACGGCGAATCGGGCACTTACGGTTTCGGGCACGCAAAAGGCGGGTTTTTCCGGCAGGTGCAGGTATTCCTTGGTGAGGGCGACTTCGGCTTCACCCAAAGGGGATCCGTGGGCACTGGCCGTCCCTTGTTTGTTCGGGCTGCCGTAGGCGATGGTGGTCTTCAGAAGAATCAGCGAGGGTTTTGCGGTTTCCGCCCTGGCAGCCTCGATGGCCGCGGTGATGGCGGCAATGTCGTTTCCGTCGGCCACCCGCAAGGTTTGCCAGCCGCAGGCGTCAAAGCGCAGGCCCACGTCTTCGGTGAAGGCGAGGGCGGTGCTGCCTTCGATGGAGATCCCGTTGTCGTCGTAGACGCAGATCAGCCGCCCCAAGCCGAGGTGTCCGGCCAGAGAGGCCGCTTCCTGACTCACCCCTTCCATCATGTCGCCGTCGCCGCAGAAGACATAGGTGTGGTGATCCACGATCTCGTGGTCCGGTCGGTTGAACCGGGCCGCCAGGTGGCGTTCGGCCATGGCCATGCCCACCGCGTTGGCAAATCCCTGGCCTAGGGGGCCGGTGGTCGTTTCCACCCCGGGTGTATGACCGAATTCCGGGTGGCCGGGGGTTTTGCTGCCCCACTGCCGGAAATTTTTCAGATCGTCGAGGCTCAGGTCGTAGCCGGTCAGAAAGAGCAGGCTGTAGAGCAGCATCGAGGCGTGGCCGCCGCTCAATACAAATCGGTCGCGGTCCAGCCAGTCCGGATTGTTGGGATTGTGCTTCAAAAATCGGGTCCAGAGCACGTATGCCGCCGGCGCCAACCCCATCGGTGCGCCGGGATGGCCGGAATTGGCTTTCTGCACCGCGTCCATGGCCAGGCCGCGGATGGTGTTGATGCACAGGGTGTCGATGTCGAGAGGGCGTTCGCTCATGGTGGTGATCTCCTTGGTGACCGTGACCGCGGTGCGCGGGTGACCGGCGACCCGTCAGAGGGCGCGAAGGTATTCCGGTTTGAGTTGAATTCGGCCGTTCAGCGCCGCGTCGATCAATTCGAGGGTCGCGGATTTGTCCCGGCGTAGGGCGGCGCGGATCGGCAGGAAATTGGAAGCGTGGGTCGCATGAAAGAGCCCCCGGGTGAGATCCGTGTGGGCGATCATGGTTTTCAGTTCCCGAAGCATGGCCGTTGGTTCCGGCAGCGAAAAGCGTCCGGCACGGTGCTCGTCGTCCATCGGGGTGCCGGCAACCAGCATGAGGCTCAGCGCTCCCACGTATTCCGGGTCGATGGCCGTCAGTGCCCGGCCCGTTTCCCTGGCGTGGATGTCGCTGCGGGCCGCTCCGGCGATACCGAGCAGCACGGTGACCGAGAGCTTGATTCCCGCGGCCTTGAGCCTTCGGCCCATGGCCACGGCTTCCATCGCCGTGGACCCTTTCCGGATCGCCGCCCGGGTGACATCGTCACCGGTTTCAAGTCCCAGGTAAGCGATCCCCAGGCCCATGGACCGAAGCGTTTCCAGGTCTTCGGGGCTTTTCATGGCAATGCTTTTGGTGTTGGCGTAGGTGCCGACCCGGGTCACCCAGGGCAACTGTTCCCGGATGGCCGTCAGAATGGTCAGAAGCCGATTTTGGGGAACGATCAAGGCGTCGCCGTCACAGAGAAACACCCGGCGTTGGCGGCGGCAGTATTGGGCGGCAAAGGCGATGTCGGCCATGATCACCGCCTCCGGTTTGATCCGGAACCGCTCGTCCTTGTAGGCCCCGCAGAAGGTGCACTTGTTGTGGGAACAGCCCACCGTCACCTGGAGCAGGATGCTGTTGGCCTCGCTGGGGGGCCGGATGATCTGGCCTTCGTAATGCATGAACCTGTCTCCAATGCTCCCGGATGGCCTGTAATCGCGGCTGGTTGTAGCGAAGAAGCGGCCTTGATGCAACCATTTTCACCGGCAGCCCGCCGTTGAGGTCCGTTGCCGGGGCCGGTTGCCAGGGCCCCACCCCGGTGAGACGGCGATGTCGAGGCGTCGGCAGGGTTTCGCCCCAATAAAATACAAAGTCGATTCTTGGAAGGGTTCGTTTCGTCTGCCGGCATTCGAAACGACGCGGACGATCCAAAAGGCGGCCGGTCCGCCCGGTCTTTTCGTGAACGGGGGTTCCCGGGTCATCCTTTTGTGGCGAGCTCGACGCACGATCCTGGAAACCTTTGGGCGCGGATCCCTCAATACCAAAAAGCCGTTCACGCGCACGTTCACGTCTACGTGCAGGTGCACGGTAGACACCCTCGGATCAAGAAAGAGCGTTGATCCACGTTGACGGGGCCGGGGTCCGGTCGCCCCGGGCAATTGACACCGCCCGGGCGCCTCATGTAAGAGGGTCCCATTAAATGGTCAATCTCTGCGTTGCACGTCGTCTCGTGTTCGCTGCGGCGTGCGAAAGCCCGCCGCAGCGATCGCCACACGCATCCACCTGACGGATACCCATGCTTCTCGCGGATCTGCTCGGCTTCATCGTCGGTATCGTGCTGCTGCTTTACGGCGCCCACGCGCTGGTCAACGGCGCCAGTGGACTGGCGCGGCGCCTGGGCCTTTCGCCCATCGTCATCGGGTTGACCATTGTCGCTTTCGGCACATCGACGCCGGAACTGGTGGTAAGCGTTCTTTCCTCCCTGTCGGGAAAGAGCATGATCGCAATCGGCAACGTGATCGGCAGCAACATCTGCAATCTCACCCTGGTGCTGGGGATATCGGCGGTCATTGTGCCGATTCGGGGCAACCCCTCCGTTTGCCGGAGGGACATCCCTCTGATGCTGGTCGTAAGCCTCTACCTCCTGTTGATCTCTTTAAGCGGGACCATCGACCGGATCGAGGGGGCCACCATGGTGCTGGGGCTCATCGCCTACACATGGTACAATTACACCGCCGTGACCATCGGCACGGCCGGCGATGCCGCCGAAATGGGGATACCCGTGGCCGTGCCGTCGGCAGCCCTTTCGACCGGATCCCGGGCAAAGCTCATCGCCCGGATTGTCCTGGGCATTGCCGGGGTCGTGGTCGGCGCCGAATTGCTGATCCGCGCCGCTGTTCATTTCATGGCAATCCTGGGGGTGAGCGAGAAATTCGTCGGGCTGACCGTCGTGGCTTTCGGCACCTCGCTGCCGGAGCTGGCCACCAGCGCCGTGGCGGCCCACCAC
>JBJKPT010000311.1:0-1342 GCA_046706045.1 Desulfobacterales bacterium | reverse complement strand
CGGCGGCCATGGCGGCGTAGAGGGTCGTTCCGGTCCCGGCAAAGGGATCGAGCACCGTGTCGCCGGCAATCGAAAACATCTGGATCAGCCGGTAGGGCAGCTCGAAGGGAAACGCGCCGCTGCGGTTGCGGGCGGCCTTTTCACCCAGCCGCTGCCCCGTGCCGAGCAGATCAAACCAGACATCGGAAAACCAGGCATTTCGTTCTTCCCAGAAATAGGCGCTGCGCCGGCGGCGCTCCTTGTCGGCCCCTTTGAATTCCCGTTTGTCGCCTTTTCGGAAGACCAGGACGTACTCATGTTCGAGAGTGACGTAGGCGCCCGGCGGAACCATGCCCGAGCCCATGAACTTGTTGGGGGCGTTGGTCGGTTTGCGCCAGAGGATCGCCGGCAGGCATTGAAAGCCGAGGCCGAGAAAAGCGGTGATGATCCGGGAGTGATTGCTGTAGAGAGCAAAGCGACCGGCAAGGGAGCGCACCGCATCGCCGACGTTGATGCAGGCGATGCCCCCGACGGTGATCACCCGGGCCAGTTCTTTCCAGACGGGATCCAGAAGCCGGTGCATGCTTTCGAATGCGGCCGAGCCCTCGCCCCGGTCAAGGGCCCGCCGGATTTGCGGGTCCTTTTCCGAAAACGACGCATCCCACATGGCGATCATGGGATAGGGCGGGGAGGTGACGACCAGATCGATGCTCTCCGGGGCAACCGCATCCATGTCGGCGGCATCGCAACAGTGAATGCGATGGGTGGTGTCGAAGGGCATGAAACCGACCTCTTTCAGGATTGGGTCGAAAGCCCCTGTTCGAGCAGTCGGGTCGGGTCGAATTTATTGATCATTTCCGTGAACATGTCGCTGATCAGGTACCCGGAATCCACGGGATTCACGACCAGGGACCGATCTTCCTGGCCGCTGAAATCCTGGTTGGCCACCTCTTTGCCGTTGCGGATCAATACCGCGGCATAGTCCATGGCGAGGGTCCATGTCAGGTGGTCCTTTTTCAGCCGAAACTGCCGGATCCGGATTTCGATCACCGGAACGTCCGCCGCCGGGGTTTCGCTCACCCGGATTCCTGCGCTTTCCAGCCGCCGTTTCACGGCCACATCAAAAAGCCCCGTCAGGGGGTAGGCCCCGAGCAGATACGGCGCTTGGTCCCCCTGGGCGATCTTCAGGGCGAAAAGACCGCTGAACCCTTTAAGGGCCTGTTGTGCTTCGGTATCAAGCATCTCGGGCGTGCGGCGTTGGTCGACGACGCGCAGGCCGACCGTCTGTGCTTGCCCGGTTTTCATTGCGGTCGGCTGCCGATAGGTCACCGTCAGGTACGCGGTGGAGGCGCAACCGGCCATC
>JBJKPT010000310.1:0-1479 GCA_046706045.1 Desulfobacterales bacterium | reverse complement strand
CCCCCGATGGCGATGGGATCATCGATCTCACCGATGAAGCGGCTCCCGGGGAGGACGTCATCGAGCTGACCGAAGAAATCAAGGGACCGGTATCGGATGCGGTCATTGAATTGATCGACATCGTCGAGCCGACGGAAAGCGAAGACGATGCCCCCATCGAGCTGACCGAAGAAATCAAGCCGGCGCCGGAAGAAGATGCACCCGTGGTTTCAACCGAAACGAAGGCGAGTGAAATGACCGATACCGGAGCAATTCCACTGCATCCGCAGGCCATGGGAGCCGGCGCTCCGAGCGCCGAAAAAACATCCGTATTGGCCGAGATCTACCCGATGGAAGACAATCTGGATGACGCCATGGAAGAGGAGTTCGGCGCCGATCGGGATGAGGTCGTGGATTCCCTCGGCCTGGAGCTGAGCGGAGAGGATTCCGAGGAAGAAACGGTCATGGGCGATGAAACCGATACGGCTTTGCAGGCTTCGGCCGCTGCCCCGCGCCCTGAATCTTCCGATGCGCTCGAAACCGCCCCTTCCTCCACCACCGAGGCGTTGTCGCCGGATCAAATCGAGGCGGCCATTGAACGGGCCGTTGAAAAAGCGATTTCAGGAAAAATTGAACAGATCCTGGTTCGGGTCGTGGAAAAAGCAGTGACCCAGGAGATTGACAAAATCCGGAAAACCCTCATCGATAGTGAATTCGACTGATTTTCGCGAGCCGGCCGACGCGGATGCCACCTTCCCCGCTCGCTTTTTGGGGCCCGTCCCAAGACCTTCCCGTAAAAACCGCTCGACGAGTGGAAACGGCCGGGGAAGCCGATCTTGACAGGTCAGCCCTTTTCCACCCTCCGTTTTGATCATTTTCCCATCACGTATCCCGACCGCCCCATCCGCGTTCGTATTCCCAGCCGGTTTTGACGCTGGTCGAAAAATGGGCTATGGTATCGGATTTTGATTGAACACCGATAGGGGTGCGTATTCGACCGCAGGGCATCGGCGGTTTCCACCCGTCGCCGGCACCGCGAGTCAATTTTTAAGGAGCAACGAGCCATGAGTGCAGACCTTTTGGACAAAGGTTACGATCCCAACCAGGTGGAAGTGCGCTGGTATGCCTATTGGGAACGGGAGGGCCTTTTTGCGGCAATGGAAACCAGTGACCGTAAGCCTTACAGCATCGTCATTCCTCCTCCGAACGTGACCGGCGTCCTGCACATGGGCCATGCGTTGAACAACACCCTCCAGGATATTCTCTGCCGATACCGTCGCCTGAAGGGCGACAACGTGCTCTGGATGCCCGGCACCGACCATGCCGGCATCGCCACCCAGAACGTGGTGGAACGGCAACTGGCCGGGGAAGGCTTGACACGGCAGGCGGTGGGCCGGGAGAAGTTCATTCAACGCGTCTGGGAATGGAAAGCCGAATCCGGAAACGCCATCATCAATCAGCTCAAACGCCTGGGGGCATCCTGCGATTGGCATCGGGAGC
>JBJKPT010000309.1:0-2240 GCA_046706045.1 Desulfobacterales bacterium | reverse complement strand
AGGCCTTGTGGATGGGGGTGCCGGTGGTGGCCCTGGCCGGTTCGGCCCACGCCGGCCGCGTGGGCGTCAGTCTCTTGACGTCCGTGGGTCTCGGCGCTCTGGCGGCCGCCGACACCGATGCCTATGTGGCGATCGCCGCCATGCTGGCCGCGGACAAGGATCGGCTGGTGCGGCTCCGGCAGGGAATGCGCCGGCGGCTGGCGCAATCGCCCCTTTGCGATGCGGCGGGGTTTGCCCGCCGGCTCGAAGCGGCTTTTGCCGACATGGCCGGTGCCGGAGGTCCGGATCCGAAGAAATGATGACATGGCGCGGGTTTTGCAAAATTTCAGGCGCGAACCGGGCCTCCGGCCCCCGAAGCCGATTCACGATCCGAACCTCTTGAGGAACCGATGATGGGAACCGGGATTCACGCCATCTACCGCATCTGCGATCTGCGGGAGGGCCGCACCAAGATCGGGCAGGTGACCAAGCGCCAGTGTTTTTTGAATTTCATCGAGGTGTTCGGCATCGACGGCCTCACCGTGATCGCGGACAACACCCGGTCCGAGACCCTCGCCTTTCTCCGGCGGTTCGTCACCGATGTCCACCCCACCCGGCTGGGCAATTCCGCGAGCTTTTGCCATGCCCTGGATCTCGCCCTGCGGCTGAATGACGCCGATGCCGTCTACCTCGTCGAAGACGACTACCTCCATCAGGCCGGTGCGGCGAGGTTTCTCCTGGAGGGGCTCGCGCGGGCCGATTACGTGAGCCTCTACGACCATCCGGACAAGTACATGGAGCCGAGCCCCAACCCCCTGGTGAAAAACGGCGGGGAACCGACCCGGGTGATCCTCACGGCCTCGACCCACTGGAAATTCACCAATTCGACGACCATGACCTTTGCCGCCCGGGTGGCGACCCTCAGGGCCGACGCCGGCATCCTGCGGGAACATTGCCGGACACCGGTGCCCCGGGATTTTTTCATGTTCATGGAGTTGATGAAAAAAGGCCGGCAACTGGTGACCCCGATTCCGGGCCGGGCCACCCACTGCGACCCGTTCCCCTCGCCGTTCATCTTTTCCCGGGCATTTCCCATCCGGTCCGACCCGCAAGACCCCGGTTCCCGGAAACGCCCGATCCCGGGAGCGGAAACGCGGCCATGACGATCCTCGAAAGCCCCACGCCGGAGGACCGGCGGTTCGCGGCGGAGAATCGGCCGCTGCCTGCAAGGACCGGGAAGAAGAAGCCATGACCGGAGCCTCCCCCATACCGCTGATCATCCCCCACTACGGCCGGTGCGACCAGCTCGACCGTTGCCGGGCCCATCTTCGGCGCCAGAGCATGCCCGTCGAAATCTTCGTCCGGGACAACAACCGCGACAACGTCTACTTCACCGCCGCGGTGAACGAGGGGATCCGCCGGTTTCTGGAGCGCGGAAGCGATTATCTGGTGGTTCTGAACCAGGACATGTACCTCGAAGAGACGGCCGTGGCGGCGATGGCGGGGTTCATGAACACCCATCCCCGGTGCGGGATCGGCGCCCCCCTTCAGCTGCACCCGGCCCGGCCCGGCTACGTGATCTGGGGCGGAAGCCACGAGGCCTTTCCCGCAGGCCGCCACTTGCACGGTCCGCTGGCGGACTTTTCCGCGGACCCCCCCGTTTCCTGGGCCAACGGTGCCTGCCTGATCCTGCGCCTGGAGATGATCCGGGAGATCGGCTTGATGGACAAGAACCTCGTCTTCATCGGCAGCGACAGCGACTACTCCTTCACGGCCCGGGCCCGGGGCTGGGAGGTCTGGCGCATCGCCGGGGCACGGGGGATCCACGAGCACGGGGCCTCGGGCGTTTCGGCAAACCCTCTGATCGAGGCGATCAAGATCGAGGACATGCGCTATTTCGCCCGCAAGTGGCTCACCGGGGAGCTCTACCGCACCCTTGCGCCCGAAGGCCCGGCCCTTTCCCGGGCCGCGGTGGACGAAGCGGTGGCGCGGATGGACGCTGCGGCAGGGCGGCTGCAGGGACGGTTGGCACCGGCCCAAGAGGGCGCGGATCCGGAAAGGCATGCGGCCCGTGCCCGATAGGGGATATTACAGCCAGTCCCGATCCGATGTCCGGGCCTTGATCGGCGGGGACGAAAACTGCCGGATTCTCGACATCGGCTGCGGCACGGGCGACATCGGCCGGGCGCTTCGCGCTCGGGGGCCGGCGTTCCTGGCCGGCATCGAACTGGAGCCGGCCGCGGCCCGGGAAGCCGCCGCGG
>JBJKPT010000308.1:0-2210 GCA_046706045.1 Desulfobacterales bacterium | reverse complement strand
CCCTCGGCCACGTCAACAACACCGTCTACGTGGACATGGTGGAAACCCTTGCGGCGGCGGCCTTCGGCGATCGCGCGGCGGTCCGTTCGATCCGGATCCAGTTTCAAAAGGAGATCGGCCGGGACGTGGCGGCCGTCACCGCCGGAATTCGGAAACGGCCCGGCGGCGGATGGTTTCAACTCCACAACGGGGAGAAAACCTTTGCCGCCGGCGAGCTGATCCTCTCCCCCGATGCGTCCTGATCGAATCGGGAACTTTCTCCCCTTCGCTTCATCCCATTTCGCATTCCAGCGGCACCGGCGTCGGCTGCGTCGTTGGCGCCTCGGCGTACGGTACCGTGGTGCCCCTGCCGCCGCCTCCGGGCCGCCTGGTATCATCCGGAACGCAAAACGGAATCAGTTCGCCAGAATTTCCCGGTAATTCGTCAATTCCCCGGTGGTGGCGAAATCGTAGGGCGGGTACTCATAGATCGGCACCCGGGACCGGGTCTCGCCGATGGAATACCCGTAGATCCCGTCGTAGCGGTCCGTGTCCTCCCCCATGGCGGCCAGTTGGCGCAGGTAGGCGGCGATCGACTTGGACTCGACGATCGGCACCCGGCCCATCCGGTCGATCACCGGGCTGTGCCTGCGGGTGGGGTCGTGATCGAAGAGGAGAATCCGCCGGCCGTCGGGGGTGATCCCGATAGTCCGGAACGTGAGGCTTTTGCCCACCCCGGGCAGGTTGATCACGTTGCGGTCGGTCCCGAGAAACGGAAGCCCCGCGGCCTCCCGGAGCGCGGCGATCCCCTCCGCCATGTCCCCGGCCTGCTCCGCAAGCCGCCGGAGATCCTCATGAAAGGCTTCCGGCAGCGCGCCGTGAACGTTTTCTTCCATCTGTTCCTGCACGGTCCTCGCGTTGGGGGTGAAGTTGCCGACGTTCTCCCGGTATCCCTTTACGGTAAACGTGTAGTAGGGCAGCACCCCGATGTCGTTCAACACCCGCCGGAGCTTCGCCGTGTGGCCGCGGCGCGAGGCGGCCGCGGTGAAGACGAGCTGGTTGGTCACGGTCCAGCCGGCGGCGGTGACCCGCCGGACGGCTTCAGCGGCCTCAAGGGTCACCTCCATGGGCGATTCGAAGTGGGTCTGTACAATGAACTGACGGATGCCGATCTTCCAAGCCTTTTCCTTGAAACGGGCCAGGATGTCCGCAAGGGCCGGGGTGATGCGTTGGGGAAGGTAGACGGGCAGGCGCGATCCGAGCCGGATCCTGACGATTTCCGCGTATTTTTCGCCGCTCGCCCGATTGGCATTGGCCTCCTTTTTTCTCCTGGCCATGTCGTAAATCGCGTCCAGGATGGCCGCCAGGGAGGTGTCCGCGCTCATCAGGGCGTCGCCCCCGGTGATCAGCACGTCGCGCAGCTGGGCGTCGTGTTCGAAATAGGCCATGAGCCGTTGCAGCTTCTGCCGCCAGGATTCCTTGGGACGGAGGGTATCCAGATCGAAATTGAGCCGGCCGCTCTGAAAATCGTACATCCGCTGGCACGAAGCGCAGAGGCCTCCGCAGGCCCGGCCCATGGTGTCCGGGATCAGGATCGCCACTTCGGGGTAGCGGCGGTGGATGTTGTGACGGGTCGGCAGGATCCAGCCGGCGGCGTTGGGTCGGTCCGGCTCGACGGTGTCTTCCTTTTCCCAGGCCACGATGTGTCCGAATTCATCGACCAGCTCCCGGCTGTAAAAGACGTACTGACGGATCGCAAGATCCGCGCCTTCGGCAAAATCCGGGGCGTGGACGTTTAGCAGGGAAAGGTAGTAGGGATTGACAAACATAGGGATTCCGGCGGCGCAGGCGTCTTCCAGGATGTCCACGGTTTCCGGCTCGAGGGTGAAATCCAGCATTTCGTTGATGTGCCGGGGCGAACGCACGGCAAAGCGCAGGTGAAACCGGTGGTTGTCCCACCACCGAAGGGCCTGGTCCCATTTTTCCCGGGGGCCCATGCCCGGGGCGAAGGTCCAGCGGGTGCCCGGCACTTCACCGTTATCGATCATGCGGACGATGATGCGCAAAATACGGTCCCGATTTTTCTCGCGCAGGGAAACGATGGGCGAATCGAGCCCGGAGGGATGGGCCGACATCCATTCGAAAACCCGCTTTTGGTTCGGCGCCTTCCGCTCTTCGCGGCCCTCAAACTGGCGGAAGAGATGAATCATATCGGTAAAAAAATCCGCCGT
>JBJKPT010000307.1:0-3315 GCA_046706045.1 Desulfobacterales bacterium | reverse complement strand
GGTGTAGCCGGCACGGCGGTAGGCGGCGGCCAGGGCTTCCACCACGGGGTTGAACATGTCGCCGCCGTAGAGGGGATGGGGGTGGGAGATGACGACCCCCTGCCGGCCCGGGGCCTCGGCGAGCCGTCCTTCAAGCCGGATGTCTCCGCAGGCGATGAAGATCGGTGATTCCATGGGCATCCCTGCCGTCCGCTAACGATTGGATTTGAGGGCCGCGAGGATCTCCGGGCCGAAGGTGGTTTTTTGCCAATCCTTGATTTCGGTGATCCGGGAAAGGTCTTCAAGGCTTTTCGGGTTTCCAACGGCCAGCGCCGTCATCTGGGCGCGGGTGCAGACCAGGGACGGGTCCAGGTCAAGGGCCTGGGCACGGGCGTCGCGCCATGCTTTCAGCCGGAGGACGCGTGCGGGAACGGCGGCGGGTACCCGCGGGGTTCGCTTGCGGGGGTAGACCGGCAGGTCGGCCTCGGCAACGCGCATGCCCCGGGAGACGGCCTTGAGGAGGTCGGCGCCGTACATCTGGAACTGCCGCGCACTGAGCGCCCCGGTCCGTCCCAGTTCGGCCGAATCCAGGGGGGCGGCCTTGGCGATATCGAACAGAGCCTGGTTGCCCATGACCTTAAAAAGCGGGCGATCCTTTTTTCCCGCGACCTCCACGCGGTATTTCAGCAATTCTTCGAGAACGGCCAGGCGCCGGCGATCGAGGGTTCCCGCGCCCCGAAACCGCAAAAAGAGCGGTTGGCCGTCGTTATCCGCAGGCCGCACGCCGGAAAGCAGCCGGCACTCTTCCAAGACCCATTCCAGGCGGTCCTTTTCGCAGAGCCTCACGGTCAATAGCCGGGCGAGCAAGACCAGGTGCCGCACGTCTTCCGCCGCATAGGCGACCATCTCCCGCGGCAAAGGCCGCTGGGACCAGTTTTTTTTCTGAAACCGCTTGTCCAGCGTGACGCCGAGCAGCCGCTGTGCCACGGCATCCAGGCCGGTTTCCCGAAACCCCGCGAACATCGCGGCCACCTGGGTGTCGAAGAGGTTGTGAACCTCGATTTGAAAATCGCGATAGAGGGAACGGATATCGTAATCGGCCCCGTGGAAAATTTTTTGAACGCCGTCGTCGGCAAACATGGGCCGAAGGGGGGAAAGATCGGGTGCGGACAGGGGGTCGATGACGGCCTGCACGCCGGAGGCGCCGATTTGGACCAGGCACACCCGCTCCCGGAAATGGTGCATGCTGTCCCCCTCGAGATCCACGGCAACGGCCCTGATCCCTTCGAGTCGGCGTGCGAGGGAGATCACCCCTTCGGCGGTGTCGATCCAGATGTGCTCGGATGAAGAAGTTTCCATAAAAGAATGGCATTTCGGGTTCATCGGGTTCGCCGGGGTCCTCAGGCTCAACCGCACGAACCTGATTCGCCTTTATTTCCAGGCGGGTGTATATTGCCTTTCTTGGTCACCGGCGTCAAGGCCGCAAGGCATCGGCATCCGGTTTTGACGGCACCGGCATCGGGCCGCGGGGACGGAATTTGTCTTGACCCTGTCCGGAAATTTCCTTACGTATTCCGGAACAAACGGCCTGTTTGGGCCCGGACCGACGTTTATGGGACGTTGACATCCGCGATCGCGCGCGGCATCATCTGCGCTGCCAAAGGCGTCGCGGTTTTGGTTGGAACCCGGATCGACCATTTCCGGACCCGACACGGGATGCCGGTCGGTTCATCGCCGCTTGTGAACCGAAACGGCGCTGCGGGAAATTTCCCCCGGCGCCGTCCGCATTTAAAACCCCTCTGCAAGGTATCGTGCCATGATTCGCATCACGTTGCCGGACGGAAGCATCCGTTCCTTTGAAACCCCGCCCACGGGCCTGGACATCGCCCGACAGATTTCCGAAGGCCTGGCCCGCAACTGCGTGGCCATGGAACTCGACGGCCGGATCACCGATCTTAGCCGGAGCGTCACCGCCGACGCCACCGTGCGCCTGATCACCACCACGGACCCAGAAGCCATCGACATCCTCCGCCACAGCGCGGCGCACCTCATGGCCCAGGCCGTTCTCGCGCATTATCCCGATGCCAAGTTGACCATCGGCCCGGCCGTGGAGGACGGGTTTTATTACGACATCGACATGGAGCCGGTTTCCGAAGAGGACTTTCCGAAGATCGAGGAGACCATGCGCGCCGCGGTCAAGGCCAAACTCCCATTCGTCCGGCGGGAGGTGACCAAGGCCGAGGCGCTTGCCGCCTATGCCGGTGAGCCCTACAAGCGGGAGATGATCGAGGCCCTGGAAGACGGCACGATCACCTTCTACTCCCACGGCGACTTCACCGACCTGTGCCGGGGACCGCACCTACCGCACACCGGGTTCATCAAGGCCGTGAAGCTGATGAAGGTCTCCGGCGCCTACTGGCGCGCGGATCCGACCAGGGCACAACTGCAGCGGATCTACGGGGTGGCCTTTTTCGAGAAGAAAGATCTCGCCGCCCACCTCGCCTTTCTCGAAGAGGCGAAAAAGCGCAACCACCGCAAGTTCGGCACGGCCATGGATCTCTTCAGCTTCCATGACGAAGCCCCGGGGTTGCCCTTTTTCCACGCCCGGGGAATGGTCGTGTGGAACATCCTCCTCGACTACTGGCGGGAGGCCCACCGCGAGGCCGGCTACGTGGAGACGAAGACCCCCATCATGCTGCGCCGGGTGCTCTGGGAGCGGAGCGGCCACTGGGAGAACTACCGGGAAAACATGTACACCTCCCGAATCGACGAGGACGAGTACGCCATCAAACCGATGAACTGCCCCGGCGGCTTTCTCCTCTTCGGCGCGAAATCCCACTCCTACCGGGACCTGCCCCTGCGGCAGGCCGAGGTCGGTCTCGTCCACCGCCACGAGCTGAGCGGGGTGCTCTCCGGGCTTTTCCGGGTGCGGGCCTTTCACCAGGACGATGCGCACATTTTCATGACCCCCGATCAGATCCACAACGAAATCCTCGGCGTGCTTCGCCTGATGGAACGGATCTACGGCACCTTCGGCCTCTCCTTTCATCTGGAGCTCTCCACCCGGCCGGCCAAATCGATCGGCACGGACGCCCAGTGGGAGATCGCCACCGGCGGCTTGCGAGACGCCCTGGAAACCTATGGCCGGCCCTTTAAAGTCAACGAAGGCGACGGTGCCTTTTACGGCCCGAAGATCGATATCCACATCCAGGACGCCCTGGGCCGGACGTGGCAGTGCGGCACGATCCAGCTCGACATGTCGATGCCGGAGCGCTTCAACCTCTCCTACATCGGCCAGGACAACGAAAAGCACCGGCCCATCATGATCCACCGGGT
>JBJKPT010000306.1:0-10716 GCA_046706045.1 Desulfobacterales bacterium | reverse complement strand
GGAAAAGCGCTTTTTTTCGAGTTCCAGTTTACCGGCCTCGATCTTGGAAAAATCGAGGATGACGTCGATGATTTCCATCAATGCATGGCTGGAGTAGTGGATTTTCTCGATGTATTCGAGCTGTCTTGCCGAGAGTTCCGTTTTCAGCAGAAGGTCGGTGAACCCGATGACGGCGTTCATCGGGGTGCGGATTTCGTGGCTCATGTTGGCGAGAAACTCGCTTTTGTAGCGGGTGGCGATCGCCGCCTGACGGGCCATCTCGTTGGATCGCTTGATGGCGAGCTCCAGCTGGCGGTTGAGGGTGACCAGCCCCCGGTTGGCCGTTTCGGACTCATGCTTGGCTTTGGCGAGCTTTTCCTGGGCCCGGCGGTTGACGATGATCTGGGAAATCAGACTGGAAAAAACCTCCAGGGGCCGGACGGTCTCGTCGGTCGGTCGATGCCCGGATTTGGAGTGCGATACGGAAATGACGCCGATGGGAATGCCGTTTTCATCGTTCATGCGCACCATCAGGTGGTCTTTCGGGTGCCAACCTTCCTCGGCCGGCGCCTCGCGGTCCTCCGCGGCGATGACGAAAGGGGCCAGCAGCGCCTGTTTGGAGCGGTCCAGGTACAGGGACAGTTGTCCGATCCGTTCCCCGGAACGCGATACTTTGAAGAACCAGCCTTCGGGCATCTCCAGCCGCTGAAAGTCCCGGACCCGCGCATCCTCGATCCCGCCGTAGCCGATGATCTGGTGATACGGCGCCGTTTCGGTAAACAGCGTGATCATCGCCCGCTGGTAGTCGGAGTGTTCGGTGATGGCCGTGCCGATGCGCTGGAAGGTCTGGGGTTCATCGGAATAAGAAAGGGCCGAGGCGGCGGCGAGACTGAAATGCTCGACCTGTTTGCTGTACCGGGTGAGCTGCTCCTGGGTGCGGCGCAGGGTGTTCTCGGTCTGTTTTCGGTCGATGGCGATGGCCACCTGTTCCGATACCGATCGGAAAAGGTCCATATCCCGCTGGGTGTAGAGGTCCGGAGCGGTGTAGCTCTGGGCGGCCATGACGCCGATCACGGTGTTTTTCACCCGCAGGGGCACCCCCATCCAGATTTCCGCTAGGGTGCCGGACGTTTCACGGCCCATGCGGGCCAGCATCTCCCGGCGTTCATTTTTTCGGACGAGGAGCGGCCGGCCGCTGCGGATCACCTGGGCCGTGAGGGTCATCGACCGGTCCACGCCCTGGATATCTTTGCAAGGGTCGTCGAATTCGTCGACGTGGTAGGCGGATCGGACCGTATCGTGCTCTTTATCGTAGAGAGCGATGAAAAAGTTGGTGACGTCGATGATGTGTCCCAGGGAGCCGTGAATCGAGCGATAGAGTTCGTCGAGGTTGAAGGTGGTGTTGACGGCGTTGGAGATGGCAAAGAGGGTGCGGTTGATCTCGTTTGCGAATTTTCGTTCGTGGATGTCGGAGATGATGCCTTCGATGCGCGGCCCGCCGTTGCCCTCGGAGAGCACGCTGCCTTTTTCCAGCATCCAGCGGTAGCGCCCGTCCTTTCCCTTGAGCCGGTATTCCAGCCGATAGGGTGAACCGGCGTCCAGGGCCGTCTTGATCGCCGCCGCGGTTCGCTGCCGGTCTTCGGCATGGATCAGGGAATCGAAGGGGGTGCAGCCGTTCGCCCGCGGATCCGGCCAACGGCTCCAGCCGATGTTTGTGCATTCGCTCACCCCGATCAGCCGGGAAAGGGGCACTTCGTCGGCGACGAAGGCGGCCCGGTCGAAGCCGGCGATGGTTTGAATGCCCGGGCTGATGTAGGTGAAGATGCCGATGGCGTTGGTGGAAAAGATCACGTCGTCGATGTTTTGCAGCAGGTTGCGATAGCGTTGCTCGCTGGCGGCCAGGGCTTCCTGCGCCATCTTGCGCTCGACCACCATGGCCACCTGATCCGCCACGGACGAAAAGACCTCCACGTCCCGCTGGGAATACCGGTCCGGGTCCGTATAGCACTGAGTGACCATGGCGCCGATGACCTGGTGCTTGACCCGCAGGGGCACGCCGAGCCAGGCCTCGGGCAGGGCGCCGGTCAGCGGTTTCCCCTTTTTCCGGACCAGCGCCAGGATGTCGGCTTTTTTCAGCAACAGGGGGGATTCGGTTTCGATCACCTCCGCGGTCATCGAGGATTTTTCCGCGATGGCCGGCTCTTCCCGGATCAGGGGTTCCCGGGTGTCGGTGTAGTAGGGCAGAAGCAGCCGGTCCCGGGGGCGATCGTAAAAGGCGATGAAGAAATTGGAGACATCGATGATTTCCCCCAGGGCACGGTGGATGACGCCGTAGACGGCGTTCTGGTCGTCGGTGGTGTTGATGGCGTAGGCGATGCGAAACAGGGTGCGGTTGATCTCGTTGGCCGTGCTCTGTTCCCGGAGCAGGTCCTGAAGGTCGGACTTAAGCAAGGTGATGGCGTCGAAAACCGGCTGAAAGGGATGGGAGCGGTCCACCTCGACAAACCCGTCGCCGGTCTCTTCCAGGGTCCGCCCCAGGTCGCCGACATGGCGGACGAGTTCGCCGACATAGGGGTTGACGTTTTCTTCCCGCACCGGGCGCACGGCGCCGGTATCGTTTCTTCCCCCACGGCGCGCCGGCCGGATCATGGCCAGGGCCGCCTGCAGGTCCTTGGCTTCCAAGACCGGAAACGCGGCCTGGTTTTCCATCACCCGAAACGCGGCCTGCATGTACCGGTTGGCACCGTAGTGGACGAAATTCCGGAAGGGATGGGTCCGGTAGAAGTCCTGGAACTGCCGGTGATACTCCAGGCGGGCGTGGTACCCGACGCCGGCCATGCGACGGGCATCGAGCACGATCTCGTAACCGTTGTTTGCAAATCCGAGGTCGCTTACCATCTGCCGGTGCCGGTGGATCAGGGCCGAGACGTTTTCCGCATTCAAATGCCCTTGGGCAATGATGTGCAGAATCGTGGCGTCCATCACTTCGTAGACGACCCGATAATCGCCGAAACGGTACTCCCACTCCGGTTGCCGCTGGATCCGGTGGGTGGGCAGCGCGCCGTGAGCGTCATCGTCGGCAAGAAGCCGCTGGGCCCATCCGACGGCCTCGCTGAACACTCCGGTATGAATCGTCGGGACCCGTTGCCGGATCCCCAGCCCGGCCAGCTTCAGGAGGGCCTTTTGCCTCATGGAGGCGCCGAACACCACGACGGCCCGCGCGCACGGGTTGTTCCGGATCCGCCGGAGGTGGTGGCGCAACGGTCCGAAACCGATGCCCACCAGGCTGCTAAAGTCCTCGATCTGCGCGTACGTGCGCTCATCGGGGAAAGCTTCCCCAACCGCCTGGTCGCAGAAGCGGTCCAACTGGGGCATTTGATTCGGGTCGGGCCTGCCGTTCCAATGGATCACCAGGATACGGCCGTAGAGAACCTTTAGCGAAAGGGAAAAGTCGGTTCCGAAGGCGACATCGGTCCATCCGGGCTTCTGGATCAGCACGTGGTCGCCGATGGGGCGGATACGTTCCGCCGTCCGGGCATTGGTGAGACCGGCATTCGGTTTCATGGCGTCTCCGGTGCGCCGTTGAATCCGCGAGATATGCCATCGATGGGTTGGCGCCGAGAAGTTGCTTTCACCCGGGACCACGGGGGTCATGGGATGGGTCCCAATAGCCCCCATGGGGGATCCGGGCAGAAAGTATCAGTATCCGGAATTTCGCTTTCCGG
This sequence comes from Desulfobacterales bacterium, assembly GCA_046706045.1. Taxonomy (GTDB): domain Bacteria; phylum Desulfobacterota; class Desulfobacteria; order Desulfobacterales; family JBDRRP01; genus JBJKPT01. The sequence goes on along the minus strand of JBJKPT010000306.1, from coordinate 7,012 downwards.
GTCAACCTTTCCTCGAACATTTCCCAGAAATTCAAATTTTGTTTTCCCGGGCGCTGTCAGGCGGTGATCACGCGCAGGAGGGCAAGGATCAAGAGGGCCGCCGGGAAATGGCTGGCCCGGTTGAAAAGAGCCATGGCGGCGGTGTTTTCCGCGGTGCGGTAAAGATCGACCGCGGGCCGAATCAGGAGCCAGAGCCCGGTCGTGGCGGTCGCGGCGGCCCAGATCGGGGCATGGGGGCCGCCGCGCAGGGCGAAAAGCATCGGCCCCAACACCGAGGTTCCGGCAAGGGACCAGAGGATGATTTCCGCGGAAATCCGTTTCCCGAAACGCACCGGGTTGGTGCGCCCGCCGAACCGGCGGTCGTCGTCGATGTCGGTCCAATCGTTGGGCACGTTCTGCCCGCCGATTTCCCAGAGAAAGAAGCAGGCGAACAACACGCAAAGCGGTGCGGGCGAGGGGTTCGGGTCCACGGCGAACACGGCGGCCACGGCGCCCAGGGTTTTCACCGCCCCACTGATGACGGCCCGGTAGGGGCTGACCCGCCACAGCAGGCAGTACGCGGTTTCCAACAGGCAGCCGCCGGCAAAAATCACGACGCACATGGGATTGAGTCGATAGGCGCAGGCAACGGCCACCAACGCCCATCCCAGGGCCCATGCCGCGGCTTCGCCGAGCCCGAGATATCCCTGGGCCAGGGGATGGCGGACGAGGAGGGCGTCCAAATCGCCGTCTTCGCCCCCGAAGCCGCCGTTTAAAAATTTTTTCCGGTCGCTCCGGTAGCCCACGACGTCGTTCACGGCATAGACGGCCGTGTAGCCGGCAAGGGTCGCCGCAAGTCCCAGCACCACGATCCGCACCGGCGGTATGGCGCCAAGCCACAGCAGCGCGGCAAAGGCCGGCGCGGCCATGTCGAGCACGCCATGCGGGGTCCGGGAGAGGGCCAGGAACAATTTGATGCGGTGGATGCCCCGAAATGGGGTGGACGGATTCACTGGATCGACTCCTGATGGATTTACCGCCGGCATCCGGGAAAACGTGATGCCGGACACCTCGCGGCGGGCACCGACGGTTGCCGGGTCGGCCGGTAGACCGAGACCGGGAGTCCGCTGTATCACGGCCGAAAGAGGCCCGTCAAGACAAGGGCCGGAGCGGGGAGGCGCATCATCGGCCGTATCGGTGAGCGGCATGGCATCACGTCCCCACCAGCCTCCGGTGCAGGCGCTGGGGAAAATCCGTCATCACCACCGTGGCCCCGGCCGAGAAGAACGCCATGGCCCGGTCGATGTCGTTCACCGTCCAGAGGTTTACCCGGAAGCCGGCCGCCGTCAGCTCCCGGATCCGTTCCGGATCGGTGATCGAATGGTCTGGATGGTAGGCGGCGACCCCGAGTTGTTTCAGGTAGGCGGTCAGGTCCTGCGGATGGGCTCCTTCCACCAGGGCTGCGGTGGGAACGTCGGGATTGAGCCGCTTCGCTTCGGCAAGAACCGCATGGTTGAACGAGGACAAAAGGACAAGGTCTTCGGTGCCGGTCTCCCGGAGTTCGTCGAGCACCCGGGCGACGATGGCGAGGTCCCCCGGGGTGGCCCGTGGATCCTTGATCTCCAGGTTCATCGGAAAGCCGTGTTTGCGGGTGGCCAGAAGGGCTTCCCGGAGGGTCGGGATCTTCTGGGATGCGATGGCGGCGGCGTCTGCGGCCGGTACCTCGCCGGAGGCGACGGTGCCGCAAGGGTCGTTTTCAAGAAACCAGGTGCCGGCCTCCAGGCGGCGCAGTTCCGTGAGGCCGAACGCGTGAACGGGCCAGGGCCGGCGTCCGGCGAATGCGGCGTGCGTTGCGACATCGGTGGTCCGCTCCAGGGTGTCGTCGTGAAAGATCACCGCTTCGCCGTCAGCGCATCCCTGGACGTCGGTTTCCCAGCAGTCGGCCCCGCACGCGATGGCTTTTTTCATGGCCAGCAGGGTGTTTTCCGGCGCCAGGGATCGGGCGCCGCGATGGGCGCAGACCAGACGGTTGCCGTTCAAGCGATCAAAGAACACGTTCAGGATTCTCCATTTCCCATTCCGGCGGCCCCTGCGCCGGCTTCGTCGTCGGGCGCCTCAAGGCACGAAACCCCATGCCTCCGTCGCCCTTTCCGGCCGCCTTGGTTTTATTTTGAATGCCAAGAGATATCAGGCGTTCGGCCGGATCCAGGTGCCGTCGTGGGCGAATTCCTTTCCGATGGTTTTGAGGGCCGCCTTGTTCTCCCTGTAGCGCTCTTTCATGTCCATGAGCCATTGCATGTGGTTCATGGCTTCGTCGGCGTTGAGGAACAGTTCGTGCCGGCTCTTGGCAATTTCCAGCACCGGCTCCCCGCCGTCCAGGCTCATCGTGCCCGAATTGCTGCAGAGCATGCAGCGCACGCGGTTTCCCCCCAGGAGCCGGAACGTGTCCCCACCGCAAAGCGGGCACCGCGGCCCGGCGGCCGTCAACGGTTCGCCGAAGAGCGCCGCCGCCAGCCGCCGGGCCATCGCCTTGTTTTCTTCGGAGAGAAAGGTCTCCCCCGGCAGAGCGCCGTAGAGCATCACCGTGGCCTTGACATCTGCCAGCATCAGCTTCTGGAAGCGGTGCACCTCCAAGAGGGTGGCGCCTTCCGTGCCGGGGATCCCCGCGATGCCGATGCCGGCGATCGGCTTTCCCCAGAGGCGCCGGCCGTGGGCGTAAAAGGCGAGGCCCCGATCGACGAGGGTTTTGAGTTGGGCGTTCGCCCCGAGAAAATAGGCGGGCGCGGCCAGAACGATCCCGTCGGCCTCGATCATGGCCTCGATCACCCGGCCAAGCTCGTCTTTCAATACGCAGCGCCGTTCCTTGAACAGGCACCGGTAGCATCCGATGCACGGCTGCAGCCGGAAGTCGGAAAGACGGAGCAGCCGGAGTTCGCAGCCGGAGCCCAGTTCGCGGCCGACGGCCTTGATCATGATTTCGCAATTACCGAGTTTTCGAGGGGAGCCGATCAATCCGAGAATTTTTTTCACGCAAACACTCCTTCGGGTCACGCAGGTTCCGGAGATGGTGGAAACGGTGCCTTCCTAAAGGAATGTACCGGAATCGGTCCGGTTTTCAATCCCTGATTTGCCGCGGGCCGGTTTCGGGATCCTTTGGCGAGGGTCGCCAAAAAAGACGGCCGGCTTGCCACCGGGGCCTCCGGGCGGCTATAATCCATCCCCGTTGAAAAAGGATGCGGCCCGTGTGGTGAGCGGTCCTTCGGCCGTGATTGCCGGGGATTTCGGGAAAACCCCATTCGGGGCCGCCTGGATTCACCCTGAACCGTGAATTTTGACTATTGAACCGTTTTCCCGGAACAGGAGACCGCATTGCCGTGCCCATCATCGGACTGACCGGCGGTATCGCCACGGGAAAATCGACGGTGTCGGCCATGCTGGCGGCCCTTGGCGCCGTTATCGTGGATGCCGACCGGGTGGCCAGGGCCGTGGTGAAAAAAGGCACGCCGGCGTGGCAACGGATCAAGGCCCGTTTCGGCGATGGCATCCTCGCCCCGGACGGCGAGATCGACCGGGAGGCCCTGGGCCGGATCGTGTTTCACGATCCCGGGCAAAAGGCCGTTCTCGAAAGGATCACCCATCCGGCGGTGTTTGCCGAAATGGCCGCACGGATGGAAGCGATTCTAAAAGACGATCCGAACGCGGTCATTGTGCTCGACGTGCCGCTTCTCATCGAATCCGGCATGCGGCATCCGGAACTGAACGCGGTGATCGTCGTCTACGTTCCGGAAGCGGTGCAACGCGAACGGCTGATGGCCCGGGACCGCATTTCCGCGGCCGATGCCATGGCCCGCATCCGGTCCCAGATGCCGATCGAGGAAAAGAAGGCCCGCGCCGGCATTGTCATCGACAACACCGGTTCCGTGGAAAACACCCGGCGGCAGGTGATCGAAGCATTCCAAAAATTAACGGTGAATTCGTAAAAAACGCGGCCTCTGCGGGGTTCGATCGGCCATCCGCCGGGGGCCGGGCGTTTTTTCCGGTGGATTTTTTCCTTCGAGTGTCGCCGGGCCACGGGCTTGCGGGGCAGGTCCAAGGCCGTGGCCGCCGGCGATCCCGCGTAGACTCCCCCGCACTATCGGATTTCGCAATTTCGGACGTGCCCGGCCGCGATGGATCGATAGCGCTCGAGGTCTGCGGCGGTGGGCGGAACCACGGACCGTTCGGAACAGAATTCGGGTCTCAGCACGGAATCCGGTCGGAAGGATTGCAAGACCAGGCGGCCGGCGCCCTCGATGCGGCGGGCGATGGCGGCGATGACGGCATCGTCGACAAAGGGGGGCACACAGGTGGTGCGAAATTCGTGGTCGATTCCCGAGGCCATGAGCACGTCGATGCTTCGAGCGATGCCGCCGCGCTCCCCTGGAGGGCAGAGGGACGGCGGGTAATCGGCCGGATCGGTCTTGATGTCCATGGCCACGCCGTCCACCAGGCCGTCGGCGATCACGGATTCCAGGGGTACCGGCCGGCTGCCGTTGGTATCGAGCTTGACGGCCAACCCCATGGCCTTGATTCGGGCCAGGAATTCGGGCAGGTCGGGCCAAAGCAACGGCTCGCCGCCGGTAACGACCACCCCGTCGAGAAACCCGGCCCGTGCCGCCAAAAACGCCAGGATGGATGCCTCGTCCAATTCCGGGGTTTGGTCACCGTCCTCCCCGCGGACCAGGCTGGGGTTGTGGCAGTAAGGGCAATGAAAATTGCATCCACGCGTGAAGACGACGGCGCTGACGATGCCGGGAAAGTCGATCAGGGATTGCTTTTGGATGCCGCCGAAACGCATGCTGCGATGCCCCCCGGAAGGGTTGGCCGGGTGAATAAACTTCGTCGGGTTTGCCGGTGGCGGGTGCCTTTTCCAAATCGAAACCGGGATCGCTGTCGGAATCCGGATGCGCTCCCGGCGCCGATGGCGACGAGGTCAAATCCCCAACCCTCTTTCGGGCTCAATCGGAAAAAATAGTGAATTGTCCGTCCGCGAGCCTCAATTGGCCAATTCCCGCCAGGTCCCCCCATCCGTGGGCCCCGTCTTGGCCTCGGCGCGTGGTTTTCGCACCGCGGCACGGCGCAGGGGCCGGGAATACGGGATACGGCCGGAGCGAACCTCGGTTTCCATGGCGCAGGCCGTGCAGGTGTGGTGCTCGCCAGCCAGGTATCCGTGGGTCGGGCAGATGCTGAAGGTCGGGGTCAAGGTAAAGTATGGCAGGCGGAAATTGGTGGCGATCTTTCGTACCAGGGACCGGAGCGCCCGGGTGTCGCGGACCTGTTCGCCGAGAAAGATATGCAGGACCGTGCCCCCCGTGTACTTGGTCTGCAGATCGTCCTGCAGGGACAGGGTTTCGAACACGTCGTCGGAGTAGTTGACCGGAAGCTGGGTTGAATTCGTGTAGTAGGGGGCCGCGCCGCGGCGATGGTCGGCCTCGTTGGCGCAGACGATTCCGGGAAATTTTTTCTTGTCGAGGTTGCACAGCCGGTACGAGGTGCCTTCCCCGGGGGTGGCCTCGATGTTGAAAATGCTGCCCGTGCGATCCTGGACGGCGGCGATCGCCTCGCGCAGGGTGTCCATCACTTCCAGAGCGAAGGCTTGACCCTCGGGACTTGCAATGGTCTTGCCCATGAAGTTCACGATGGCCTCGTTCATGCCGATGATGCCGACCGTTGAAAAATGGTTCTTCCAATAGCAGCCCGTACGCTGCTTGATGTCGCGCAGGTAGAAGCTCGAATAAGGGTAGAGGTTTTTTTCGGTAAAGGTCTCCAGCACCTTGCGTTTGATTTCGAGGCTTTCAACGGCATAATCGAGCTGCCGCCGCAGATGGGCGTAAAAGTCCTCCCGGTTTCGGGACCGGTAACCGATGCGCGGCAGGTTTATCGTCACCACCCCGATGGAACCGGTCAGGGGGTTGGCCCCGAAGAGTCCGCCGCCGCGTTTGAGCAGTTCCCGGTTGTCGAGGCGCAGCCGGCAGCACATGGAGCGGGCATCGTCGGGGGACATGTCCGAATTGACGAAATTGCTGAAGTAGGGAATGCCGTATTTGGCCGTCATCTGCCAGAGCGGCTCGAGGTTGGGGTTGTCCCAGTCAAAGTCGGGGGTGATGTTGTAGGTCGGGATGGGAAAGGTGAACACGCGCCCCTTGGCGTCGCCGGACATCATCACCTCGGCGAAGGCCCGGTTGATCATGTCCATCTCGTGCTGGTACTCTCCGTAGGTTTCCGGCTGTGGCGCCCCACCGATGATCACCGGCACATCTTTTAAGATGGCCGGCACGTAGAGGTCCATGGTGATGTTGGTAAAGGGTGTCTGAAACCCGACACGGGTGGGAATGTTGATGTTGAAGACGAATTCCTGAAGGGCCTGGCGCACGTCGTCCCGATTGAGGCCGTCGCGGCGGACAAAGGGGGCGAGCAGGGTGTCGAAATTGCTTACGGCCTGGGCCCCGGCCGCTTCGCCCTGCAGGGTGTAGAAGAAGTTGACGATTTGGCCCAGGGCCGAGCGCAGGTGTCGCGGCGGCGCGCTCTCGACTTTTCCCTCCACCCCCTTGAATCCGTTCCGCAACAGGTCCTGCAGGTCCCAACCGACGCAGTAGACCGAGAGCAGCGAGAGGTCGTGCAGATGCAGGTCGCCGCTCTTGTGGGCTTCGCGGATTTCCGGCGGGTAGATCCGGTTGAGCCAGTACTCCGAGGTCACATCCGAGGAGATGTAGTTGTTCAGTCCCTGGAGAGAATAGGACATGTTGCTGTTTTCTTTGATCTTCCAGTCCAGTTTCTGGATGTAGTGATCCACCAGATCGACGTTGGCCTTGGTGGTGATGCTGCGGATCTGGGCATGCTGCTCGCGGTAGATGATGTAGGCCTTGGCCGTTCGATAAAACGGCGAATCGAGGAGCACCCGCTCCACGATGTCCTGGATTTCTTCGACTTCGGGGACGGGCCCGAGGCGCAGGTCGTGCGCCAAGGTGAGCACCCGCAGGGTGAGTTTGCGGGC
>JBJKPT010000305.1:0-3615 GCA_046706045.1 Desulfobacterales bacterium | reverse complement strand
TATACCGGTGGATTTCACCCCAAACCCAAAATGTCTTTTGGCAACCCTCTTCCCATCGGTATCGAGAGCGAAGACGAAACCCTTATTATCTGGTGCTGTGATGACCTTGACGATCATGCCTTCATTGCCGGTATCAACCGCGAGTTGCCCGAAGGCCTTTCCGTTTTTCGAATTGCCACCAACGATTGTCAAAAATCGTTTGGGCCGGATACCTTTCGCGTTATCGCGCCGTTTGGAGGGTTTTCCCGTTCTCGATTCCTGTCTTTTTTGAACGCCGAAACTTGGCCGCATGAGCGAAAAACCAAAAAAGGGGAGGCGGTGTCCGTCGATTTGAAGTCATGCGTCGCCGACATTTGTTGGATTGGTATCGATGAACTTACCCTTTCCATCCGAAGTGTAAATAACCGGATTCTACGGCCCGCGGAAATCCTGGCGGCCGTTTTCCTTCTTTCGGACGAGGAACGGAACATGCTACAAATACGGAAGCGGTTGGTTGCGCCGGCCTGAGGCATGACCGTTTCCAGTTCCCTGTGCCTCCGGCTTTTTTTGAACATCTCCTCGATTCCATCGGCTCCGCTTATGATCAGACCGTTGCATTGGGTCTGAAATGTTTTAAGGAACACCCGTTTTTATGATTGGACGATAACACCGTGTACAAGCAGCTCATCGTCAATGAGACCGACCACGAAACCCGGGTCGCCTTGGTTGAGGACGGCACCATTGCCGAACTTTTCATCAAACGCAAAAACGACACCGATATTGCGGGGAACATTTATCGGGGGCGCATTCAACGGGTATTGCCCGGTATGCAGGCCGCCTTTATCGACATCGGGTTAGAGCAAGCCGCATTTATCTACGTCAACGACGTGGTCGATTGGCAGGCCATGGAGATTGAAAAGGAATTTATTGAGATCGAAGAAGAGCCCCTTGAGGAGATTGCCGAGCTTGTCGACATTGACGAGCCGCTTCAAGGAACGCTTCCAACGATTCGGCTGCGCCCAATTGAAGATGTTTTGACCGAAGGCCAGGAAATCCTCGTTCACGTCGCCAAATCGCCCATCGGAACCAAAGGGGCGCGAGTCACGATGAACATCTCCCTTCCCGGTCGTTTTCTGGTCCTTATGCCAACATCGGAACACATCGGGGTCAGCCGGAGAATTGAATCCGAAGAAGAACGTCGGCGGCTAAAAGAGATCGTTGGTCGTTGCCGGCAGAATCGTTTTGGCTACATCATTCGCACCGCCGCGGAAGGAATCGGGGAGGAAAAGCTGCGCCGGGAGATGACCTTTCTCGATCACCTATGGGAGACCGTTCAGGAAAAAAATAAAAACGCCCACGCGCCGGCCCTCTTGCATAAAGAACTCGATGCTTGCTTAAGGGCCGTTCGCGACCTGCTTACCGAAGAGGTGGAGTCCATTGTCATCGATTCCAAGGAGGGGTATGGATCCATCCTATCTTTCCTCAACCAACACATGCCCGGAATGACAAGTGCCGTTAAGCTTTATATTGATCCGGAACCCATTTTCGACGCCTACAACCTCGAAGGCGAAATCTTGCGCGCCTTGAAGCGCAAAATCTGGCTAAAATCGGGCGGGTATATTGTGATTGAGGAAACCGAGGCCTTGGTGGCCATCGATGTCAATACGGGACGCTACGTCGGCAAGTTCAACCTCGAAGAAACCATCGTCAAAACCAACCTTGAAGCGGTAAAAGAAATAGCTTACCAAATTCGGCTTCGTGACATTGGTGGCATCATCGTCATTGACTTTATCGATATGGAAAAAAAGACCAATCAGGAGAAGGTGTTTGCTGCTTTGAAAGATGCCTTGAAAAGAGACCGCAGCAAAACCCACGTGTTGCCGATTTCCGAGTTGGGTCTTGTTCAGATGACACGCAAGCGGATCAAACAGTCTTTGACAAGCATGTTGCGCGAGCCCTGTATCTTTTGCGAAGGCGAAGGCTATCTCATTTCTCGAAAAACGATCTGCAACACCATCTACCGGGAGCTGCGGCGTGAAGCCCACGATATGACCGGGCATCGACTCGAGTTACAGGTCAACCTTGAAATCGCCGAAATGCTGTTGGGCGCGGAAAATCACCTAATCGCCTCCATTGAACGGCGAACGGGCAAGCAGGTTCAGATTTACCCCGAATCCGAATTCCACCTTGAGCAATTTCGAATTTTTGAAAACCTGAAAAATTAAAATCGGGGTTGACACCAACAAACAATTCTGGGTAGAAGGAGCGGTTATGGCAGGCAAATTAGAAGGCTCTACACTGCCGACATTATAAGTAACCATATGAAAATACGATATATTACTAATCTATTAAGAAGGATTACCCCATGAAAAGAACGTATCAACCGCATCGCCTGCGCCATTCCCGGACCCATGGATTTTTAAAGCGGATGTCGACCAAAGGGGGGCGGCGTGTCATCAATCGACGGCGGGCGCGGGGTCGCGCACGTTTGAGTTCCTGATGCACGGATCTCTTATCAACCGGAAAGGCTTGTCTTTTTAGCGACTTCTGAAAAAGAATACATCTTGGGTTGGATGTATTCTTTTTTCGCTTTAGAGCCTGATCACCCCCCGCCCCGGATATGGTTCTTGGGCTATCTTGAAAATGATCCGGTACGGTTTTCCAAAATGCTGCCGGTTATTGAAGCGGCGCGACTTTCTGCAACTGGCCGATTCGCGAATAAAAGCGTATGAAAGGCATTTTATCGCCGTCGTCGCGGGCAATGTTTTATGCGAAAGACGCCTTGGCATTACGGTTACCAAACGTGTCGGCGGGGCTGTTGTCCGAAATCGGATCAAACGGCTTTGCCGGGAGGTATTCCGCCACGAACGCGACTTTCTTCCGGATAGCATCGATATCAACATCATCGCCAGGTCCGATGCAGCCGTTTTGTCCAACGCCGGACTCTCAAGAGAACTTATTCAATTGTTTAAGAAAATTAGAGGAACCGCATCATTAAGCAATTCGTCATCATTTTGATTCGGGGTTATCAATTGCTGATTTCCCCTATTCTCCGTCCCGCATGCCGATTTTATCCATCCTGTTCCGAATACGGACGACAAGCCATTATGCGCTACGGGGTGCTGAAGGGCGGCTACCTGACGGTCAAACGAATTCTCCGGTGCCACCCATTCGCAAGTGGGGGGTACGACCCGGTACCATAGTGCGAGACCTTGAATTGAAGATTCGCTCAGAGGGTTTGATACCACCGTTTTTTTCATCTTCGGTTATCGTCGCCCCTTTGCAGAAGCGTTCCCAAGTCAAAAAAAACGTGAGTCCGTGGCGCGGCACGGATAACGCCGTTTGAAACGAGGAGAATCAATGGATCAAGTCCGTATTTTACTTGCAATCGTGCTGTCATTTCTCGTTTTCTTTGTGTGGGAAACGTTCTTTGTGGACTCCAATGCGGTGCATAAGAAAAGCGAACCGTCCCATAAGGAGGCGCTCGTTTCAATCCAGTCGAAAAAATTGGCAACACCGATTGGTCCCAAGGCGGTCCAACCCATGGCGTCGTTGCCGCCAGCGGTTCCCGTCAACAAATTGGCCGCGCATGCACGGGTCATTACGATCGATACCGATAACTACATTGTTCAGATC
>JBJKPT010000304.1:0-5278 GCA_046706045.1 Desulfobacterales bacterium | reverse complement strand
CCGGCCCATCCCGACGGCGGGAACCCTCGTCACCCAGGGTGCCATCACCCACTACTACGACAAGGGAAAAGACAAGGGCGCCCTGGTGGTGGCCGAAAGCGACACCACCGACACGGCCGGCAACCGGCTTTTCACGAGCACCCTCACGGTCTTTGCCCGCAAAGACGGCGGCTTCGGCGGCGAAAATGCCCCGGCGGCCGAAATCGCGATCCCGGAGCGGGAACCCGACGCCGTGGTGGAGGCGGCCCCCGGCGCCGACCAACCCCTGATCTACCGGCTCTCGGGGGATCTCTTCGACCTCCACGTGAACCCCGAGTTCGCGGCCATGGCCGGTTTTGAAAAACCGATCATGCACGGACTGTGCACCCACGGGTTTGCCTGCCGGGCACTGATCGACCGCCTCATCCCCGGGGAGCCGGAAAAGGCCCGGCGGATGACCTGCCGGTTCACCCGGCCCCTTTATCCCGGAGACCCCATCCGCACCCTCATCTGGAAGGCCGGCAAGGGCCGTGCCTTCTGGCGGGTGGTCAACGCCCGGACCGGCGACGTCACGATCGACCGGGGCGTTTTCGAATACGGCGACGTCCCGGAGGCGCGGATCGACTTCACCGGCCGGGTCGCCGTGATCACCGGCGCCGGCGGCGGCCTGGGCCGGGCCTATGCCCTGGAACTGGCCCGGCGCGGTGCCAAGGTCGTGGTGAACGACTTCGGGGGGGCTCGGAACGGAACCGGCGACGGCGCCGCCGGACCGGCCGACCGCGTGACGGCCGAGATCCGCGAGGCCGGCGGCGAGGCCGTGGCCAACTACGACAACGTGGCGACGCCCGAGGGCGGCGAGGCCGTTATCAAAACGGCCCTCGACGCCTTCGGGACCGTGGACATCCTCATCAACAACGCCGGCATCCTCCGCGACAAGAGCTTTCTCAAGATGAGCCCGGAAAACTGGCGGGCGGTCCTCGACGTCCACCTCACCGGCGCCTTTCACGTCACCCGGCCCGCCTTTGCCGTGATGAGGGAAAAAGGCTACGGCCGGATTCTCATGACCACCTCGGCCGCGGGCCTCTACGGCAATTTCGGCCAGACCAATTACGCCTCGGCCAAGATGGGCCTTGTCGGCCTGATGAACACCCTGAAGCTTGAAGGGGAAAAATACGGGATCCGGGTGAACACCATCGCGCCCATCGCCGCCTCGCGCCTCACCGAAGACGTCCTGCCGCCGGATCTTTTCGAAAAAATGAAACCGGAATTCGTGGTGCCGTTGGCGCTGTTCCTCTGCGCCGAGGAGTGCCCGGTCACCGGAGGAATCTACAACTGCGGCATGGGTTTTTACAACCGCGCGGCGGTAATCACCGGCCCCGGCACCATGCTGGCACCGGACGGCGCCGAGGCGACGGCCGAAGCCGTCCGGGACCGGTTTGCGGCGATCGCCGCCCTTGACGGCGGAAAATCCTACCGCGACCTCAACTTTCAACTGGTCGACACCCTGGGGTTTATCCAGAACGCGGAAGGCAAGGAGAAAACATCATGATCGGAATCACTTCCTATGGGGCCTGGATTCCCTCCCTTCGGCTCGACCGGGGAGCGATATTGAAATCCATGGGCTGGTTCGCGCCGGCCCTCGCCATGGTCGCCCAGGGCGAGCGCAGCATGTGCAACTGGGACGAGGACAGCATCACCATGGCCGTGGCCGCGGCCCGGGACTGCCTGGCCGGCCGGGACCGGAACGCCGTGGACGCACTCTACCTCGCCTCCACGAGCCTTCCCTTCGCGGACCGCCAGAACGCCGGCATCGTGGCCGCGGCCCTCGATCTTCCCGAGACGGTGGTGACGGCGGACTTCGCCGGGGCCCAGAAAGCCGGCACCACGGCCCTTTTGACCGCCCTGGAGGCCGTGGCCGGCGGCGAACGGCAAAACCTTCTCGTGGCCGCGGCGGACCGCCGGGAAACCCGGCCGGGCTCCTTTTATGAGATGTGGTTCGGCGACGGCGCCGCGGCCCTCACCGTGGGCGCAACCGGCGTCATCGCCGAATTCAAGGGCGCCCACGCCATCTCCCGGGATTTCGTGGGTCATTACCGGGGCCGCGACAAACGCTACGACTACGTCTGGGAGGAGCGCTGGTTGCGGGACGAAGGCTACGCCAAGATCATCCCCGAAGCGGTGAAAGGGCTCCTGGCGAAGCTTGATCTCTCCATCGAATCCGTGGACCGGCTCGTTTACCCCTGTTTTTTCAAAAGCGAGCACCAAAAAATCGCCCGGCTCCTGGGGGCCCGGGCCGAGGCCGTTGCCGACAACCTTCACGACGCCTGCGGTGAAACCGGCACGGCCCACCCCCTCCTCATGCTGGTTGCGGCCCTGGAAAAAACCGCCCCGGGCGAAAACATCCTGGTGGTCGGGTTCGGCCAGGGCGCCAACGCCATGCTCTTCACCACCACGGAAGCCGCGGCCCGGCGCCCGCCCCGGCTGGGGGTCGCAGGATCCCTGGCCCGGCGCAGGCCCACCGACAATTACTTAAAATGGTTGAAGTTCCGGGACCTCATCGATCCGGAGATGGGCATCCGGGCCGAAGCCCCGAACCAGACCGCCATGACGGCCCTCTGGAGAAACCGCCGGATGCTCCTGGGACTCGTGGGCGGCAAGTGCCGGGAGTGCGGCACCCCTCAGTTTCCCAAGACCGAGATCTGCGTGAACCCGGAATGCGGAGCCATGCATAGCCAGGATGACTTTCCTTTCGTGGACCGCCCGGCCCGGATCAAGACCTTTACCGGCGACCTCTTGGCCGTGTCCGTGGACCCGCCCCACTGCTACGGCATGATCCAGTTCGAGGGCGGCGGCCGGATGATGGCCGATTTCACGGACTGCACCTACGATGCGCTCCGGGTGGGGCTTCCCATGGAAATGGCGTTCCGGAAACGCGGGGAGGATCCCGGCCGCGGGTTCGTCAGCTATTTCTGGAAAGCGACCCCGGCGCCCGGGGCGGCCGAAGCCGCGGACGCCATCGATTTCACCGGCCGGGTGGCCGTCGTCACCGGCGCCGGTGCGGGACTCGGCCGGGCCTATGCCCTGGAGCTGGCCCGAAGGGGGGCCGCGGTCGTGGTAAACGATTTCGGCGGGGCCCGGGACGGAAGCGGAAAGGGGTCGGCCTTGCCGGCCGATGCCGTGGTCGAGGAAATCCGGGCCCGGGGCGGAAAGGCCGTGGCGAACCACGACAACGTGGCCACGGCCGATGGCGGGGAGGCCATCGTCCAAACGGCCCTCGACGCCTTCGGCCGGGTGGACGTTCTCATCAACAACGCGGGAATCCTTCGGGACAAGACCTTTCTCAAGATGACCCCGGAAAACTGGCAGGCGGTCCTCGACGTGCACTTAAACGGCGCCTTTCACGTGACCCGCCCGGCCTTTGCCGCGATGAAGGAAGCCGGCTACGGCCGCATCGTCCTGACCACCTCGGCCGCGGGCCTCTACGGCAACTTCGGCCAGACCAACTACTCGGCCGCCAAGATGGCCCTGATCGGACTGATGAACGCCCTGAAGCTGGAAGGCGAAAAATACGAGATCCGGGTCAACACGATCGCGCCCATCGCCGCCTCGCGGCTCACCGAGGACATCATGCCCCCGGATCTCTTCAAAAAAGCCAAGCCCGAAGCGGTGGTGCCCGTGGTCGTCTACCTGGCGAGCGAAACCTGCCGTGAAAGCGGGACCATCGTAAACGCCGGCATGGGCCACGCGAGCCGCGCGGCGATCCTGACCGGCCCGGGCGCGCACCTGGGCGGTGACGGTTCGCCGCCCACGGTGGAAGCCATCGCAGAGCACTGGGAGGCCATTCACGACCTGACCGGTGCCGTGGCCCACCGGGATCTGAACGCCGCCCTCATGGCTCTTTTGACCCCCAAGGGCGTGCCCGCGGCGGCTCCGGCCGGGCCGGGGGGCAAGACCCCGGAAATCCAGGCCGTCTTCGACCGCATGGCCGAAGCCTTTGTTCCGGAGGCGGCCGAGGGGGTGGACACCATCTTTCAATTTGTCATCACCGGACCGGGCGGCGGCGACTGGCAGATCGAGGTGAAAGATCGGGCCTGCCGTATCCGGACCGGCGTTCACGAGAAGCCCGCCTGCACCCTGACCATGGCGGCGACGGATTTTGCCGACATGATGGAGGGGCGGCTGCCGCCCATGCAGGCCTACACCGGCGGCAAGCTCCGGATCGGCGGCGATATCCTGAAGTCGCAGCTCATCGAAAAACTGTTTCGCCGCTGAACCGCGGTGAACCGCGCATCGCGGCCGGGCCGCGACCCTGCGAGGAGGCGATCATGGCAACGGGAATCCGAGACAAAGTGGCGATCATCGGCATGGGCTGCACCCGGTTCGGTGAACGCTGGGACATGGGGGCCGAAGACCTGATGGTGGAGGCCTTCGAGGAATGCCTGGCCGATGCGGGCATCGAAAAAAATCAGATCCAGGCCGCGTGGCTGGGGACCTGCATGGAGGAGATCGGCGTGGGAAAGACCGGCATGCCCCTTTCCGTCACCCTGCGGCTGCCCATGATTCCGGTGACCCGGGTGGAAAACTACTGCGCCACCGGCACCGAGGCCTTCCGCGGGGCGGTCTACGGGGTGGCCTCCGGCGCCTACGACATCTGCCTGGCCCTGGGGGTGGAAAAATTGAAGGACACGGGCTACGGCGGCCTCCCGAACCCCGGTTCCGGGGCCGGAAGCCTCCAGTGGCAATGGTGGCCGAACCTCACCGCACCCGGCTCCTTTGCCCAGCTGGCCACCGCCTACGCGGCGAAATACCGGGTCCGGGACGCGGACCTCAAACGGGCCATGGCCCATGTCTCCACCAAGAGCCACGCGAACGGTGCACTGAACGCCAAGGCCCACCTGCAAAAAAAGATCACGATCGAGCAGGTCCTGGACGCTCCCATCATCGCCCATCCCCTGGGGCTTTTCGACTGCTGCGGGGTGAGCGACGGGGCGGCCTGCGCCATCGTCACCACCCCCGAGATCGCCAAACGCCTCGGAAAGGCCGACATCGTGACGGTGAAGGCCCTGCAGCTGGCGCTCTCGAGCGGCGAGGAGATGAGCTATAACGACTGGGACGGCGCCCATTTCATGACCACCGCCCGGTGCAGCACGGCCGCCTACGCCGAGGCCGGCATCACCGACCCCAAGGCCGAGATCCGCATGATGGAGGTCCACGACTGTTTTTCCATCACGGAGCTCGTCACCATGGAAGACCTCCACATCTCCGAGCGCGGCCGGGCCTGGAAGGACATCCTGGACGG
>JBJKPT010000303.1:0-2310 GCA_046706045.1 Desulfobacterales bacterium | reverse complement strand
TCAACCGCTCCCGGGCCACGGCGAGATCAAAGGCCCGATCCTCGATGTGGGTTTCGGCAAGGCCGTCTACGGCCGAGCGGATCGGAGCGAAAAAGGCGTCGCTTTCCGCCGAGGCGGGAAACAGGATTTCCTTGGGGGCGACCCGCCGGATTTCATCGATCAGGCGTTGGCAATCGTCGGCTTCGGTCATCCGGAACGTCCCCGTGGAAACATCCAGGTAGGCCATGCCGGGCCGATACCGGTGCCGGGCCACGGCCAGGGCGAAATTGTTCGATTTGCCGTCCAAAAGGTCGTCTTCGATGAGGGTGCCCGGCGTGATGACCCGGATCACGTCCCGCCGCACCAGCCCCTTGGCTTCGGATGCCTCTTCGATCTGGTCGCAGACCGCCACCCGGAAGCCTTTTTCGATCAGCCGCGCGATGTAGCCCGAAACGGCCCGGTGGGGCACACCGCACATGGGAATCGGGTGCTCCTCCTTCTTGTTGCGGGAGGTCAGGGCGATGTCGAGCACGCCGGCGGCGGTCTCGGCATCCTCAAAGAACATCTCGAAAAAATCGCCCATCCGGTACAACAGGATCGCGTCGGGATATTTCTCCTTGATGGAGAGGTACTGCTGGAGCATGGGGGTGACTCTTTGCGGCGTCATCTTACGGTCACCACGATCCACACGGCTTCGGCGGGGTCGATCCGGGTCCGGCATCCGGTTCGAGGACGAGGCGGCCGGGGCCGCGAAAGTCAAAACGCCCGTTGCGCATCGGCCGGACCGGCGGCTTCCGGATTGCGGTCGGAGGCCTGGGAGGCTTTGAGTTTCTCAATTTCACCTTTAAGGGAAGAAAGCTCCGAGAGCTGGGAAGAAATCGTGTTTTTGTGCTCCCGAAGCGTTCGGGAGGTCTTGAGGCTGCGGAACAGGGCGCCAATGAAAGCGATCACCCAGCCCAAAACGAAAAATCCGACGAATACGGCCCAGACGGGCAGGTTGGGTGTTTCATAGTGGGCGACCCAGAAATTGACGCGAAAGGACTGGTGGCCGAAAAAGAATGCCTTGTTTTGCAACACGATGATGCCGACAAGGACGACCAGCACCGCCCAAAACGCGATTTTGACCTTTTTCATGAACACCCTCTCCATTGCCCGCCACCGCCGCAACCCTGCCATGGATCGGTGGGGGTGGGTTTCAACCTGTTTTAGAGCCTGCCGGAAATTATCTTCATCGGCGCCATTTCCCTATCCAATTGTTCAAAAGATTTTAATAAATCAAGTGGTTCCGGACCCGCATCCTACGCTCAAAAAGGATAAAACTCAACCTTTTTTTCCCTCCAAGGGGAGCACTTCGACCGCCCCCCACGCCGCCAGTTGGGCGCCCCGGACGATCAGCACCCCGTCGATGCCGGGGATCCGGCGGCTCTCCGAGGCCGCCGCGGCGAGGTCGGTATCGGCCCGGACCCGATTGCCGACGGCCGTGGCCGCGGCATCGGCAAGGGCCGCGTCCCGGGCCAGCACACAGACGGCATCGGCCACGCCCAGGCTCAGGGAGTGGCCGACGGTCCCGGAGGACGTGCAGACCCCCAGTCCCCGGGCGGCGTCCACGCGCAGGCCGATTTTCATGCTCAGGGGAGAGGGGCCGGCAAAAACGGCGATGGTCACCGGGCGGTCGACCTTGAGGTAGATGTCTCCGCCGTTTTCCACCACGACATGTTCGCTTCGGGCCAGAAGGTCTCGGGCCACCCGCTCGGCGATGGCACCGGCCACCGCGGCCATGGGGCCGACCCCGGAAACGGCGGCCGCGCGGATCATGCGCTCGATCACGGCGGGATGGAGGCCTTCATCCGGCCACGGCACGAGGGTGCGGACAAACTCGGGAAACTCCCGGATATAGGCCTCGAGGTAACCCCGGTGCCGCAGCACCGAGGCCCGGGCCGGGGCGCAGAGGTCGCCATCGGCCTGGATGTGGAGATCCGTCTGCTGGACCACCACGCGAAAGGCGGTAAGGCCCGGGATGCGCATGTGCCGGCGGTATTCGCGCGCCTCGGCCTTCATCGGTCGAACCCGCAGGCGCGTTGCAGGGATTCGGGACAGGCCCGGACAAAATACCGGTCGGTCATGCCGGCGATGAAATCCCGCACGATCTCGGCCGGCCGATGCCGGTCGGCATAGACCGGCGACATCTCTTTGAGGAAGGAGGCCACGATGGGGGCGGATTCGCGGCCGGCGGCGAGATCGGCAAGGCAGCGTTCCATGAGGTGGGCGTACATGCACCGGACCGTCGGCAGGTGGGACTTGATCGCCGGACTGCGATAGATCCGTTCGAGG
>JBJKPT010000302.1:0-4955 GCA_046706045.1 Desulfobacterales bacterium | reverse complement strand
AGACCGTGAAGAAGATGCGCGACGAGGGCAAGTTTCTGGGTGGGGACGAGATCACGCGACCGCCGCGGATGTTCATCGGCGCGGCGGTCAACCCTTTCGCGGACCCCTTTGAAATCCGCGTCCCGCGACTTGCCAAGAAAGCGGCGGCGGGTGTACAATTTGTCCAGACACAATGCATCTACAACCTCGACAAGTTCGAATTGTGGTTGAAAGGTGCCCGCGACCGTGGTCTCACCGAAAAAGTGTACATCCTGGCGGGACTGACCCCCATGAAATCCGCCGGCATGGCCCGCTACATGAAAAACCGCGTGCCGGGCATGGACGTCCCGGACGAGGTGGTCAAGCGGCTCGCCGACGTCCCAAAGGAGAAGCAGGCCGAGGAAGGAGTCAAGATCTGTGTCGAATCCATTCAACGGCTGAAAGAAGTCAAGGGGGTTGCCGGCTTTCACATCATGGCGATCGAGTGGGAGGAGAAAGTCCCCGAAATCGTGGAGGCCGCGGGACTCACCCCGCGCCCCTCCGTCGGATAGTGGCCGTTCATGGATCCGGAACCGTCGAATCGGAACGCGCTTTTCAACCAAACCCTCAAACGTGCGATCCCGCTTGTTTCCGGAGGCGGCCTCGCAGGTTAACCCCATCCAACAAAGGAGTTCGAAATGAGCGTGAAAAAGCGGATACTCGTGGTGGATGACGAACCGGACTTCGCTGCAATCGTTCAGGGCAACCTCGAAAAGGAAGGCTTTGAAACCGACGTGGCCTACGACGGTGTGGAGGGGATGGAAAAGGTCAGGACCAATCCGCCGGACTGCATCATTCTCGATGTCATGATGCCGGAAAAAAACGGCTACGAAATGTGCGCCGAACTCAAAGCGGACAAGCAATTCGCCGATATCCCCATCATCATGCTGACGGCCGTGGCGGACCACATCTCCTCGACCCACTACTCCCACCGCGATGGCATGAGCATGGAGGCCGACGACTATCTGCCGAAGCCGGCCTCTGCCGAACACATCACCCGGAGTGTCAAGCACCTGCTCGCTGTGTAAGCGGCCTGCCCCCGTTGATCGGCATCCGCCGCGTTGCGCCGGGCGGCGACCGCAAAAACCAGCAAAAGGGGAGAACTCCGACAGACGCCCGGACGGCCTACGCAGCGGGGAAAAAACCGTGCGATGGATCGATTGCGGTTCAGCGTCCGGTCGGTTCCCGGTAAAAACACACGGACCTGTTTGCGCCCCGATCGGCCGAATACGGGTTTTGGTTGGAAAGCGGGGCAGGCAATTGCCGCTTCCTCCTTGCCCGGAGACCGGCGCGGAATCCTTCCCGAGCCGTGTCGGAGCGATCCATGACCCATGATACCTTTTTTCTTCCTTCGGAAACCCCCATCGAAAAGGTTGATCCCCACGCTTCGGTGTTTGGCATCATCGCCGATCACCGGGCCGGGTTCTCCCGGTCTCCGGTCATTTTCGACCGGGTGATGCGCTCCGTGGGGTTCAACGGGATGTATCTGCCGTTCGAGGTTAGACCCGGGCGGATCGGGGAAGCCTTGCGCGCCTTGAAACCCCTCGGGATCAACGGCGTCAACGTCACCGTGCCGTACAAGGAAACGGTGATGCCCTACCTGGATATCTTGAGCGAAGGCGCCAACATCATCGGCGCCGTCAACACCATCGTCTGGTTCGAAAACCGGCTCAAAGGTTACAACACCAACGCCATCGGGTTCATGGACATGCTCTCCGACAAGGGAATCGACATGACCGGACGATCGGCGGTGGTGATCGGCACCGGCGGCATGGCCCGGGCCGCGGCGTTTATCCTGAACTGGCTGAAAACCGATCGGGTTTACGTGGTTGGACGCTCCGCGGAGAAAATCGGTGCCATTGTCAAGGGTCGCATCGGTGGCACCGGCGTCCAGTATTCCGAACTGAACGGCCGCTTGCCCGCCGCCGATCTCGTGGTCAATGCCACGGCCGTTTCCACGGCCGAGGAATCGGCATCCATGGCCGAACGGGTTCGCCGGCTGGATCCCGGCCTCTGCCGCTGGGTGATCGATCTCAACTACGGCCGGCCGTACAGCGTCTGGCAGGAATACGCCGACCGATCTCAGGCCAAGTTTTCCGACGGTCTGCCGGTGCTCGCGCGCTCGGCCCGCCGCAGTTTCTTCCTCTGGACCCGCCACCCGGCGGATCAGGCCCTTTTCGATGCGGCCGTAAACGAAAACCAGGAGGGCATTCAAAATTCGAGGTGGACCGAGTCGTAAAAGTCCTCAAATCGTCATGCCGATCCCGGCCTTTGCCGGGATGACAAAAAAATGGAAAAAACGACTTTTTGCGGGTTCATCAACATTGACGGTGGGATGTCTTTTTATGAAAAGATCCTGCATTTTCACGCGGGCGCAAACGATTGCTTCATCCCCTCCGCTTGCCCCGGGCGCTCGCCGGTCTCGCCGGCCCAGGCGGGAAGGCGCACGGTAAAGGTGCTTCCCTCATCCGGAACGCTTTTCACGTCAATGGTTCCGCCCAGGCCGTCCACCAGTCCCTTGACGATGGAAAGCCCCAGGCCGGTGCCGGTGATAAACCGGGTCTTCGCGGTCTTCACCCGATAGAACTTGTCGAAAATCTTGGAAAGGTGTCGGGCCTCGATTCCGAATCCCGTGTCGGCCACCCGTACCACCACCGATCCGTTTTCCACTTCGGCGGTTACCTGAATGTCGCCCTCTTCCGGGGTGTAGTTGATGGCGTTGGTGATGAGGTTTCCGAAAATGCTCTCCAGCGCCACGGGATCGCCGCTGACCATGGGCAGGGCATCGCAGCGGCAGGCGTAGCGTAACCGTTGGTGCTTGGCCTCGGCACGAGCGCCCATGAAATCGATCATGATGCGCAACGTTTCGTCGATATTGACCGGCTTCACATCCTTTCCGGTGATGCCGTTTTCGATCCGGGACAAATCGAGCATGTCGCCGATCAGGGAAATCAGGCCCATGGTCTTTTCCTTGGCCCGCTTGAGCAGGTACTGTTCTTTTTCGGATTCCTTCTCGGCGGTTTCCTTTAAGACCAGGGCCAATTGCTCGTGGATGGTCGATAGCGGCGAGCGCAGTTCGTGGGAGACCGTGGCCACGAATTCCGATTTCAGCCGATCGATCATTTTCATGGCCGTGATGTCGACCACGGTCACCGCCGCGCCAAGGCATTCGCTGTCTTCGGCGAGAATCGGCCGTCCCTTGGCCAGGAGGTATCGTTCATCGCCCACGGCAAATTCACAGGCCGGCGCATCGGCACTGTCCGGTAGACAGGATACCGACACCGCCTTGACCATCTGGCAGAACCCCTCGTCGTGCACATAGGTTTCGATCGGCGCCCCCGGGCTTCTGTCCTCGCCCAGTTTCAAAAGCCAGCGAAACGCCGGGTTCATCAGCACCACCTGCCCCGCCGTGTTCGTGACCACCAGGCCGTTGGGCAGGGTTTCGATAATGGTGCGGATCCGGCTTTTTTCCGCGTCCAGATCGGCCAGGGTCCGCTTTCGTTCCTCGACCATCTGCCGGGCTGCCTCGGTCAGGCGGATTTTTTCCCGGGCGCGATTGATCACGATTCGCAACTGATCCGGCTCAAACGGCTTGGGGATGAAATCGTAGGCGCCCTGCTTCATCGCCTCGATCGCGGTCTCCACCGTGGCAAAACCGGTGATGACGATGACCAGAACGTCCGGGTAGCGCTCCCGCACCCGGCGCAGCACCTCCATTCCGTCCATCCCCGGCATCTTCAGATCGAGCAGGATGATGGCCACCGGATCGCGCTCGATAAACGCCAGGCATTCTTCGCCCCGGGCCGCGGTGTGCACCTCGCACCCCATTCGGCTCAAAATCCGCTCCGAGCCGTCCCGAATCCCCTGCTCATCGTCCACCACCAATACCGATACGGGGGGAGCTGACGTGCCTTCGCTATCGATGGTCGCTGGTGTTGCTGTCATCCGCTTCTCCACGCTCCGGTGGTCGGGTTACCGGCAACTCGATGCGAAAGGTGGCACCGCCTTCCGGACGGTTTCCCGCCGTGATGCGTCCCCGGTGGTTTTCAACGATGCCGTACACGATGCTCAAGCCCAGCCCGGTCCCCTGGCCTTCCTCTTTGGTGGTAAAAAAAGGCTCGAAAATCTGGTTGACGATCTCGGTGGGAATACCGGGACCGGTGTCGGTGATGCAGATCGAAACGGTATCGCCGCTCCCGGCGCAGGCCGTTTCGATCAAAAGCCGCCCCTTGCCCTCCATGGCCTGGGCCGCGTTCAGGATGAGATTCATGAACATGTGGTTGAGCTGTTGAACGTCGGCGACGACTTGCGGCAAGTGCTCATCGAAGCGCCGTTCGATGGTGATATTGTGAAACAAGGTCTGATTTTCAAGCAAAAACAGGGTACGGCCGATGGCCTCGTTGATGCTGCACGGCTTCATGAACTGCCGGGTCTGACGGGCAAATTCGAGCAACTCCCGAACGGTATCCCGACATCGCTGGGCGTCCTTCAGGATCCGCTGCATGTCCTGGGTGGCATCGGCCGTCAGCTCGTATTCTTCAAGCACCAGCTTGGCATAGAGCGTGATGCTGCCCAAAGGATTGTTGAGCTGATGGGCAACCCCGGCCGCAAGTTTTCCGAGAGACGCCATCTTGGCCGCCTGCAGGAGCTGGATTTGGGTCTTTTCCAGTTCTCTTTGCATATGAATGCGCTCGCGCAGGTCATGGAAAAAACCGATGGTGGCCACCTCACGGCCGTTCTCGTAGATGATCGCCGCATACAGGCTGATGGGGATGCATTCCCCATTTTTGCCGAGGACATCGGTCTTGTAGTTTTTCAGCTTGCCTTTCCCGCCGAATTCGTTGCCGCGAAGCTTTCGCATCACGTCCCGGGCCCCGTCGCCGGGATAGATCTGGTGAATGTAAAGCCGTTCGAGAGCCTCCTCGACGCTGTACCCG
>JBJKPT010000301.1:0-3510 GCA_046706045.1 Desulfobacterales bacterium | reverse complement strand
GTGCCGGATTGGTCGGCGACAAATTGCTCCCGCCGGATGCATCCGCATTATAATCCACAGCCGACGGCCGGGGCCAGAAGTATTCGGGGCGCCTGAACCCCTGGGCGATGGATTCGCTGCCGATGATGGCGCCTTTTGCATTGCGGATCAGCGATCCATTCGCCGTATACGGTGTCAGCCATTGCCCGATGCCCAGGATCAGCAGACCGTACAGAAGGCAGCAGATCGCCATGGTGGCCAGCACGACCCGCGCCGACGTCACGATCTGGGAGAAAAATCCGGCCCTTTCGTTTGATTTTTCCATGATGCCTCCTAAAAAACGCCGGTCGCCCTCAAGGCGATATCGATCAGCTTGATGCCGACGAACGGGGCGAGAATGCCGCCCAAACCATAAACCAGAAGGTTCCGCCGCAGGATGCCGTCCGCTCCCATGGGCCGGTATTTGACCCCCTTGATGGCGATGGGGATGAGCAGCGGGATGATGACGGCGTTGAAGATCAACGCCGACAGGATGGCGCTTTGCGGTGTTGAAAGCCGCATGATGTTGAGGGCCGCCAGCTGCGGAATGGCCAGCATGAACATGGCCGGGATGATGGCGAAGTACTTGGCCACGTCGTTGGCGATGGAAAAGGTCGTCAGCGCCCCCCGCGTCATGAGCAGCTGTTTGCCGATCTCGATGACCTCGATGAGTTTGGTCGGATCGTTGTCCAGATCGACCATGTTGCCGGCTTCCTTGGCCGCCTGGGTGCCGGAGTTCATGGCGACCCCGATATCGGCCTGGGCCAGCGCCGGGGCGTCGTTGGTTCCATCCCCCATCATGGCGAGGAGTCTTCCCGCGCGCTGTTCCTTGCGGATGTACGCGAGCTTGTCTTCGGGTGTGGCCTCGGCGATATAGTCGTCCACGCCGGCCTGTTCGGCGATGGCGGCGGCGGTGAGGGGATTGTCGCCCGTCACCATCACCACGCGCAGCCCCATGGCCCGCAGGCGTTCGAAGCGGTCGCGGATGCCAGGCTTGAGGATATCCGAAAGGGCCACGACCCCGAGGATCCGACTGCCTTCGGCGACCACGATGGGCGTGCTGCCCTCTCGGGCAATGTTGCCTACAAGCCCCTGCAGCTCCGGGGGTACGGAAGCCCCCTGGTTACGGATGCCGGCCTGCACGGCATCCGAGGCGCCCTTGCGAAAGGAGCGGCCGCCCGGCAGATCCAGGCCACTCATGCGGGATTGCGCCGTAAAGGCAATGACCTTGGCATCCGGTGTGTTATGAGGCGCCTTGGGCCCAAGCCGCTCTTGGGCGAGCTTGACAATGGATTTGCCTTCCGGCGTCAGATCGCCGAATGACCCGAACATGGCGGCCTCGGTGAGTTGCTCCCGGGTCACACCGGCAAGCGGGTAGAACTCGGTCGCCTGCCGGTCCCCCATGGTGATGGTGCCGGTCTTGTCCAGGAGCAGCGTATCGATATCCCCGGCCAATTCCACGGCCTTGCCGCTCTTGGCCAGCACGTTGGCCGAAAGGGCCCGGTCCATACCGGCGAGGCCGATGGCGGCCAAAAGCGCCCCGATGGTCGTCGGAATCAGGCAGACCAACAGGGCGATCAGGGTCGGAATCGGCAGATCCACCTTGAAGTAGAGGCCGATCGGCCACAGCGCGCCGGTCACCATGAGGAAGGCCAGCGTCAATCCCGCCAGGGTCACCGTCAAGGCGAGTTCGTTGGGCGTCTTCTGCCGGACGGCGCCTTCGACCAGGGCGATCATGCGGTCGAGAAACGATTCGCCCGCGCCCGCAGTGATCTGGATTTTGATCTGGTCCGAAAGGACCCGCGTGCCGCCCGT
Source organism: Desulfobacterales bacterium (assembly GCA_046706045.1). Classification (GTDB taxonomy): domain Bacteria; phylum Desulfobacterota; class Desulfobacteria; order Desulfobacterales; family JBDRRP01; genus JBJKPT01. Next base: position 1,677 of record JBJKPT010000301.1, on the reverse strand, counting down.
CACCCCCGACCGGTCGCCGCCCGCTTCCCGCACGACCGGCGCCGATTCTCCGGTAATCGCCGATTCGTCGACGGAAGCGGCGCCCTCGATCACCTCTCCATCGCTGGGGATCACCTCACCGGCCGTCACCCGCACGATATCGCCTTCGCGCAATTCATCCGAGTTGACCTGTTCCTCGCCGCCATCGGTCATCCTGCGGGCCTCGGTCTTGCTTCGGGTCCGCTTGAGCGTGTCCGCCTGGGCCTTGCCGCGCGCCTCGGCCAAGGCTTCGGCAAAGTTGGCGAAAAGAACGGTCAGCCAAAGGACGGCCGTCACCGCCAGCGTGTAGGTCCAGGCCGGCCGGAACCGGGCAAGATCCAAAGCCAGCACGAGGGCGGTCAGGGCCGCACCGGCCTCGGTGACGAACATGACCGGATTGCGGGCCATGCGCCAAGGCTTCAACATGATGAAAGATTGCCTTGCGGCCACCCGCACCAGGTTCTTCTCAAAGAGGGTCGCCCGGCGCGCTTTCCGGCGCTCGAATTTGGCACGTTTGCTTTGATCGATCGCTTCGTTCACGATTCTATCCATCGATTCCTCCCGTGGATCACATCCCCGCGGCAGCCAGGTGTTCCGCGATCGGCCCCAGAACGGCGACCGGCAAAAACAACAGCGCGCCGATGAAGACCACGCTCCCCAGGATCACCATGGCGAAAAGGGGGGTATCCGTGCGCAACGTGCCGCTGGTTTCAGGCGTTGGTTTTTTGGCGGCCAGGGAGCCGGCGATGGCCAGGGGTAGAATAATCGGAATGAAACGGGCCAGCAGCATGATAACGCCGCCTGCAACGTTAAACGGGATCGTGTTGTCGGCAAGACCTGCGAAGGCCGAGCCGTTGTTGGCCGCTTCGGAGCTGAACTCGTAGAGGATCTCGGAAAAACCGTGAAAACCGGGATTGCCGACCGCCGACGCCCCCCAGGATGTCGCCGCAAAGAGCGCCGTTCCGCCCAGGATAAACAAGGGATGCACCAGAATCGCCAGCAAGGCGAACTTCATCTCGCGCGTCTCCACCTTGCGGGTCATGTATTCCGGCGTGCGGCCGACCATCATGCCGCTGATGAACACACCGACAATGATGTACAGGAACATGTTGACCATGCCGACACCGACCCCGCCGAAGGTCACGTTGAACCACATGCCGACCAGGGGCAAAAGTCCCGTCAGGGGATTGAGGCTGTCGTGCATGGCATCCACCGAACCGTTGCTGGTGGCGGTCGTTACGACCCCCCAGGTCGGCCCGGCCGGAGCGCCGAAACGCAGTTCCTTGCCTTCCAGGTTGCCGGAGGATTGAACGGGAAGTCCCTTGAAAGCCGCCGTGGGGGCGCTTTCATAGCAGTTGGCCAGTCCCGCCATGGTCACCAGGAGGGCCGCCATCACGGCAAACACGATGGCCGCGTCGCGCATCCGCCCCGTGATTTTTCCGAACATCCAGACGCACGCCATGGGGATCAACAGGATGAACACGCATTCGACGATGTTGGTGAAGAAGCTCGGGTTTTCGAAGGGGTGCGCCGAATTGGCGTTGAACCATCCCCCCCCGTTGGTCCCGAGTTGCTTGATCGCGACGAAGGCGGCCACCGGCCCCCGGGCGATCGTCTGCACCGCCCCCTCGAGCGTCCTGGCCACCGCCGCTCCCTGCA
>JBJKPT010000300.1:0-4611 GCA_046706045.1 Desulfobacterales bacterium | reverse complement strand
ACCGTCCCCAGCTGGGGCTGGATCTCGTTCGCCTCGATCTTCTCCAGGAAATCCTCGTCGAACCCGGTCACGTGGGACAAATCCGCCAGGCTTAGGCCCTTCTGGGTCCGAAGGGAACGGATGCGCTGGCCGATGGTATCCACCGCCGGATTTTCGGCGGTTTCCAAATTTCCGGTGAGGTCTTCAAAAAAATCGACGTTGATGTAGGCCTTCTTTTCCTTCTTGTCTTTTCCCATTCCCCTCTCCTTTTCGCGTTGGCGGTCCGGCCGGCCGCCAACCCCCAAAACCATGCGGGGCGGCGGCCAAAGCAGGCCGTTAAACGGCGCGATGATCCATTTCGGTCCCCTCCCGGTCCTTGCACGGGCCGCACGTCCGGGTCAAGGGGCGATTACGGCCGGCACCGTGCGGAAATCGCGGCCTTTTCGCTCCACCCTTTGGGAAGGATCTGGCAGGGATCTTCGCCCAACCGCTCCTTGAGCTCGGCAAGCCCGGGCCGGGCGAACTGGGGATGCCCTTCCTTGCGGGTCCGGCCGTTCACGGCCGCTTCGGAACGAAGGCGCCGGCCGATGGTCCGCTCCATCTGACGGCCGAGCTTGATGACCCGGTCCACGTCCCAGCCGTGGGCGATGCCCATCTCGTCGATCTGCACCAGGAGGTCTTCCAGGCAGGTGAGGCCCACGAAGCGCTCGTCTTCGTAGTAATAGTCGCCGGTGCCCTTGACCGGGCAATCGTCGAGAAAATTCGCGGGCTGGCCGCCCAACCCACCCAGGGTCGCCTCGAAATGCGCGATGCCGGCCTGAAGCGCCGCCAGCACCGAGGCCGAGGCGACACGCTTGGTCTCGTGGAAATGGGCGATGTGCAGGGAGGTGTCCGGAATTTCGTCGAGGATCATGGAAAAATACCGGTAGACGTCCGGGGCCGAGGCACTGCCGTCGTGATCGGCGTGTTCGATGTCGCTCGCCCCGATGGAGAGCCAGCGTTTGGTGAATTCCACGGCATCGGCCAGCTCGGTCGCCCCGCCGATGGGGCTGCCCCAGATGGTGCTCACCGTGCCGCACATCTTGATGCCGGCATCCGTGCATTTTTTGATGCAGCGCTCGGCTTCTTTCCAGTATTCGGGAAGGGTGGTCCCGGAATTGGCGAAGTGGTGCTGCTCCTCGGTGCTGACCATCATCAGCACCCGGTCCGGCCCATAGCCTTCCTTGCGCATGGCGATGGCCCGGTCGACGGCTTTTTCACGGATCGTGATCGCCGTCAAGACGACCTCGTCCGGGTCGATCCCGTTTTGCGCGCAGCGCTTTCGGAAGCGATCGCCGCGCAGGTGTTTCAACAGGACGTCGGCGTCCCGGAACTGCGGCATGAGGTGGGGGTTTCCGAGGTTGGTGACCTCGATGTTCCGGCATCCGGCGAAAATGAGCTCTTCCAGGTAGTAGATTTTGGCGTCGGTGGAGATGAACTTCTCCTCGTGCTGAAAGCCGTCGCGGATGGTGATGTCCCCGATGGTGACGTTCTTGGGCATGCGGGGAAATATCTTGCGATAATCGTACTCGGTCATGGGTTGCCTCCTCGTTGTCTTCGGAGCCGGCCCGGCGGGCCGGCTCCGGAATTTTTCAGCAGGGGCGAATCACAATGGCCGCCCCCGGTGCCTGCGGTCTAAAATTTCCGGTGACCTTTGCTTGCGTCCTGAACCCGAAGTCTCCGTTCCGACCCCGGTTCAAAAGCGGAAATTTCCAAATGCCGGATCCCCGATGGGCCGCAGAAGGCTCACCTCGAAGGCCATGGCCAGCCAGTCGCGGATCTCGGAAAACTTCAGCACGCGGTCGTTCAAAAGCCGAGAGCCGCAGTAAAAGGGATGGGCCTCGCCGTCGTATTTTTCGATCATCCGGTTGCGGAACGCCGTCACCTCGGCATCGCTCATGGGCGCGCCCTGGGCCTCGCGTTTGCGCTGCTCGATGGAAAGGAGCACGCCGGCCGCGCTGCGGCCGCTCATCACCCCGGTGCGGGCGCGCATGGTGGTGAAGAGAAAATGGGGCCGGTAGGCCCGGCCGCACATCCCGTAGTTGGCCGCCCCGTTGTCCGGGCCGATGACGAGCTGGATGCGCGGCACCTGCGCGCAGGAGACGGCCCGCACCATGTCCGCACCGTATTTTCCGATGCCCTGGTGCTCGCTCTCGGAGCCGACCATGTAGCCGGGTGCGCTCTGAACGAAGAGCAGCGGGGTTTTCTCCTGGGAGCAGCGCACGATCCATTCGGCGGCCTTCCGGGCGGCCTCGACAAAGACGATGCCCACGGAGTTGGAGGCGATCACCCCCACCGGGATCCCCTTGATACGGATCTTTCCGGCCAGGATGTTGTCGCCCCGGCCCGGCGCGTAGTCTTTCTTGTACTCGATGAAATGGCTGTCGTCGGCGAGGCATTCGAGGAACCGGCGACCGTCGATCCCCTGGTGGATGCCCGCGGGCATCGCCTCGTAGATCGACCCGGCCGGCACCCGGGGCGGGGCTTCGGCGTAGCGGTGGGAACAAAGCGTTTGGGGGCGGTCCAGGGCCAGAATCTCCCGGACCTTTGCGGCGGCCTCTTCCTGATTCGTGCAGAAGTGGTCCGCGCCGCCGGAAATCCCCGTGTGCACCCGGGCCCCGCCCAGGTTCTCGGCGGAGATCTCTTCGCCGGTGGCCATCTTCACCAGGGGCGGGCCGCCCAGAAACGAGTAGGCCATCTTGTCGATCATCACGGCCTCGCAGGCCATGAACACGATGTAGGCCCCTCCCGCCGTGTTGCCGCCGGTGCTCAGGGTGACCTGCTTCAACCCCTGTGCCGACATCCGGGCCATGTTGTAAAACATCGACCCGAAATGGCCGTCGTCGGGAAAGACGTCGGCCTGCATGGGCAAAAAGGCGCCGCCGGAATCGGCGACATAGACGCAGTTCAGGCCGCAGCGTTCGGCAATGGCCTGGGCCCGCACGTGCTTTTTGAGGGTGATGGGAAAATAGGTGCCGGCCTTGACCCGGCTGTCGTTGCCGAAGAGCATGGTCCAGTTGCCGTTCACCTTGCCGATGCCGGTGACCAGGCCCGCGCAGGGCACATCGTCCATGCCGTCCGGATAGTTCACGCCGAAGCCGGCGATCCGGCTCAGCTCGAAAAAAGGCGTGCCGGGATCGATGATTTTTTCGATCAGCTCCCGCACCGGCCGCTTTCCCTGCCCGGCCAGGCGGTCCACGGCCTTCTGGCCGCCGGGCCACATGGCCGCGTGGGTCCGTTCGTCCAGCAAACGTTCTTCGTTCAGCCAGTGTTCGCGATTGGCCGCATCGGAATTGGGCATGGCGGACTCCTCTTGTTCTTCCAAACGTGTGGAGGTCTTCTCGGGGAGCCGAATCACTCCCCCCGGTAGACCGGCTTTCGTTTTTCCCGGAATGCCGCCAATCCTTCGAGGCGGTCCTTTGTGGGGATCGTCACCCAATAGGCGTTGGATTCGATGGCAAGCCCGGTCGCAAGATCGGTCTCCATGCCGTGATTGATGGCGTATTTCGCCTGTTCGATGGCGATGGGGCCGGCCTCCCGGATCATCGCCGCCATCGAAAGGCACTCTTCGAGCAATCGGCCCGGGGCCGCAACCCGGTTGACGAGACCGATGGCGAGCGCCTCCTCGGCGCCGACGCGGCGACCCGTGAAGATGAGTTCCTTGGCCCTTCCCTTGCCCACCAACCGGGGCAGCCGCTGGGTGCCGCCGGCGCCGGGAATGATGGCAAGCCGTGTTTCGGTCAGCCCCATGGCGGCGGTTTCCGAGGCGATGCGGATGTCGCTGGCGAGCGCCAGTTCCGTGCCGCCGCCGAAGGCGTGGCCGTTCACCGCGGCGATCACCGGCTTGGACAGGTTTTCGATGGCGGTAAAAAGGTTGCGGATGGTGAGGATGAACTCCTTGACCTGGACCGGGGTCAATGCGGCCCGCTCCTTCAGGTCGGCACCGGCGCAAAAGGCTTTTTCGCCGGCACCGGTAACAATCACCACCCGCACCCCGGGATCGAAGCGGATCGCGTCCACGGCATCGGCCAGGGCCCGGAGCATTTCAAAATTCAGGCTGTTCATCACCTCGGGGCGGTTCAAGGTCAGGATCGCCACCCCGTCTTTGACTTCTTTCAACAACACCGGTTCACTCATGTCATCCCCCAGTCTTCGTTCGAAACGTAGAAATCGCGGAAAAGGGCCATCTCGGGATGAACACGCTCAGCACCCGATGTACCGGGAAATCACGATGCGCTGCACCTCCGACGTGCCCTCGCCGATATCCAGCAGCTTCTGGTCCCGGTAGAAGCGTTCCACGTTGTATTCCTTCATCAGGCCGTAGCCGCCGTGAATCTGGACCGCGTGGTTCGCGACCCGGCCCATGAGCTCCGAGCAGTAGAGTTTGCCCATGGCCGCCTCCCGGGCAAAGGGCCGTTTGTGGTCCCGGAGCCAGCAGGCCTTGTACAAGAGGTTCCGGGCGCATTCGATTTCCGTGGCGGAGTCGGCGAGCTTGAAGGCCACGGCCTGGAACTTGCTGATGGACTGCCCGAATTGCTTGCGTTCCTTGGCGTATTTGAGGGCGAGATCGTAGGCCCCCTGGGCCCCGCCGAG
>JBJKPT010000299.1:0-3467 GCA_046706045.1 Desulfobacterales bacterium | reverse complement strand
GGGCCCTGCTAAAGCCCATGGAGGAGACCGACGTGGACCTGAAAGTGCCCCACGATCCGGTTTCCATGATTCAGGAAATTGAACGCTACCGCAAAAGCGGCAACACCGGCAAACGGGCCATCAACACGAAGCACATCCTCTTTATCATGAGCGGTGCCTTCAGCGGCCTGGAGGAGATCATCAAGCGCCGGCTGACCAAACAGGCCATCGGCTTCGGAGCCGCCTTTTCCACCCCCAAGGACACCACGGCCCTGCTGCGACAGGTCCGGTCCGAAGACCTCATCGAATTCGGCTTCGAATCGGAATTCATCGGCCGGTTGCCGGTGCGCGCCGTGTTTGAACACTTGAGCGAAGCGGATCTCTTCGATATCCTGAAGAATCCGAACAACCCCATCGTGCTGGGGAAAAAGCTCGATTTTGCCGCTTACGGCATCCGGGCCAACTTCGAGGATGCCGCGTTGCACCGACTGGCCCGCATGGCCTATGCGGAAAGCACCGGGGCACGGGGACTGGTCAGCGCCGTGGAACGGGCGTTGCTCACGTTCGAGCGCCGGATGCCGTCCGCGGACGTCCAACTGCTTCCGATAACGCACGAGGCGATCACCGCCCCGGAAAAACACCTGGCCCGGATTCTCGCGCCGGAGCACCGCGCAGAAATCCAGACCGAGTTCGATCGGCTTCTCGCCGAAGAGCAGGCGTCGGTCGCCGCCTATATCCGGGAAAACCGCAACCGGCTTGAAGCCAAATACGGCCTGACGCTCACCGACAATCGGGTGCGCCTGATCGCGGCCTACTATTCCCGGCGGGTTCTGGACATCGGCCAGGTGATCGACCGGGCCAAGGGGCTGTACGAAAGAATCAAGGAAATGGAGCTTCATTTTTTCCAGAAACACGATATCAACATCGTTCTGGAAGAAGACGCCGTGGACTATCTCATCGAAGCGCATATCGTCTCGAATAGGCCCCTGGGGCAACTGCGCAACCAGCTGACCGAAGGCCTCGGCATGGGCCTCGACCTCGTGCGCCAGCGTACCGGGCAAAACCGGTTTTTCATTTCGCGATCGGCCCTGGAACAACCGGATCGCTACGTCGGCGAATTGATCCGAAGCGGGCAATCGGGGCAACCGGGCGCTGCGACCCCGTTGCCGGAGCCGCACGCCTGATCCCCGATCGCGGTGTCCGCCGTTTGCCGCGTTCGCTTTCCCACGCCACCGAAAGAAAAGGAATGATCGGAATCTCAAAACTTTACTGCGGCACGGTCGAGCCTTCCGATGCCCTGCGCTATGGCCGCTACTCGGCACACCTGCCGTCGCACCTGCTCCAGTTTTCCGAAGACAAAAAACCGGTGGTGGTCTGGAACATGACCCGCCGGTGCAACCTCAAATGCGTCCACTGTTATGCCCACGCCACGCAACGGGCCGGTGACGACGAACTGACGACGGCCGAGGGAAAGGCGCTCATCGACGATCTCGCGGCCTTCGGTGCGCCGGTGATGCTCTTTTCCGGCGGCGAACCCTTGATGCGCCCGGATCTTCCCGAACTGGCCGAATACGCCGTCCAGCATGGTATGCGGGCCGTCATATCCACCAACGGCACCCTCATCACCCCGGAGGCGGCCAAGACCTTGAAGGCCATCGGCCTATCCTACGTCGGCATCAGCATCGACGGCATGGAAAAAATCCACGACCGGTTCAGGGCCGTCAAGGGCGCCTTCCGGATGGCCCTGGACGGGATCCGCAACACCCAGGCCGCCGGCATCAAGGTAGGGCTGCGCTTTACCATCAACCGGTTCAACGCCGGCGAGATTCCCGCCGTCTTCGATCTTCTGGAAGATATGGACATTCCACGGGTCTGTTTTTACCACCTGGTCTACGCCGGACGGGGCTCGAAACTGGTCCACGACGATCTGGGCCATGAAGAGACGCGGCGCACCGTGAATCTCATCATGGACCGCACCAAGGACCTCCACGACCGGGGAAAACCCAAGGAAGTGCTCACCGTGGACAACCATGCCGACGGACCTTACCTCTACCTGCGCATGCAAAACGAGGACCCCGAACGGGCAAAAGCCGTCTACGAACTGCTCCGGATGAACGAAGGCAACAACTCCGGCCGGGGCATTGGGTGCGTCGGCTGGGACGGGGAGGTTTATGCCGATCAGTTCTGGCGCCACCACAGCTTCGGCAATATCCGAAAGCGCCCATTTTCGGAAATCTGGACCGACACGGGGGAGCCGCTCATGGGCCGGTTGAAAAACAAGAAAGCCCATGTGACGGGTCGATGCGCCGCGTGTCGGTGGCTCGATATCTGCGCCGGAAACTTCCGGGTTCGCGCCGAAGCCGTTACCGGCGACCTGTGGGCGCCGGACCCGGCCTGCTATCTGAGCGACGCGGAGATTGCCGAAACGATATAACGTCTTGAACCTTGAATCTTCAATTTTAACTTGAGGTACCTCCCATGCTGTTTCCCGATTCCCGTGGCCGCCGCCTGCGCCAGTCCGAGGCGTTTCGCCGAATGGTGCGCGAGACCGTTCTCACCCCCGCGGATTTCATTCTTCCGCTCTTTGCCATTGCCGGCAAGAACGTGAAAAACCCGGTGGCTTCCCTGCCCGGGCACTACCAGCTCTCCCTGGAACACCTTGCCGCGGAAGCCAAGGCGGCCGAGGGGCTGGGCATCCCGGCCGTGCTGCTTTTCGGCATCCCGGCAAAGAAGGATCCCCTCGGGACCCAGGCCTACGCCAAGGACGGGATTGTCCAGAACGCCGTCAAAGCGGTCAAAGACGCCGCGCCGGGCCTTGCCGTCATCACCGACGTCTGCCTGTGCGGCTACACCGACCACGGCCATTGCGGCATGGTCGAAGGCGACCGGATCGACAACGACGCAACCCTCGATCTGCTGGCCCGCACGGCGGTGAGCCATGCCAGGGCCGGCGCCGACATGGTGGCCCCATCGGACATGATGGACGGCCGGGTGGCCGCCATCCGGGAAGGTCTGGACGACAACGGGCTGGAAATGGTGCCGATCATGTCCTATGCCGCCAAGTACTGTTCCGCCTATTACGGTCCGTTTCGCGCCGCGGCCGATTCCGCTCCGAAGTTCGGCGATCGGCGCACCTACCAGATGGATCCGGCCAACGGCCTGGAAGCCCTCCGGGAGGTGGCGATGGATGTCGAAGAAGGCGCCGATATCATCATGGTCAAGCCGGCCCTCGCCTACCTGGACGTGATCTACCGGGTGCGCCAGGAGATCGATCTGCCCGTGGCGGCCTACAACGTCAGCGGCGAATTTGCCATGATCAAAGCGGCGGAGAAAATGGGCTGGATCGACGGTCCCCGGGTGATGATGGAAACGCTCACATCCATAAAGCGGGCCGGTGCGGACATGATCATCACCTACCACGCCGTGGAGGCCACCCGGCTGCTCAATTACTGAATCTTCGGGAGTATTCCGTCCCGTCCGTGCCGGTG
>JBJKPT010000298.1:0-2514 GCA_046706045.1 Desulfobacterales bacterium | reverse complement strand
TTCAGTCTGCGCATGCGATTGTACTGCATGCTGAGGTCGATCCATTCCCGGAAAAGCGGTGCCAGCGACGACAACGACGCCTTTTCCCGTTGCCGCTCCACGGCTTCCAGGGCCTGGACGAGATCCTGCCGGTGGGGATCCAATTGGAGCAGATACCGGTAGATGTCCGCCGCCGGTTGATAATTTCCCTGCGCCGCGTGAACCCTGGCCATGGTCACGGTATAAAACGTGTGGTCCTCACTCATCGCCTCCCCCTTTCCCCGGATGAACGCGAATGATGATGTCGTCCGGCCCGGTGAGTCCAAGCTCCTCGCGGGCGACGTGCGCAATATAGGATTTATCGTGGCGCAGCCGCTCGACTTCGCGTCGCAGCGTCAGATTTTCCATGATCAGCCGATCGTTCGATTTTTTAATCGCCGCATCATCCCGGCGCAGCTGGAGGACATCCGAAATCCCCTTGCTGCCGAACGCGATGAAGAGCATCATGCTCACCAGCACGAGCACCGCGATCGACATCAGGATCTTTTGACCGATGGACATGGGATTCAAGATTCAAGGTTAGAGGTTCAAAATCCCAAAAAAATCATTTGCCGGCAGTTTGCCGTTGACGGATGGCTCCCGACCCTCATTTCATCGCCCGGCGTCGGTTGAGCATGGATTTGAGGTATTCCAGTTCCGGGCACCGGAGAAAAACGGCCAAAATAAAGTAAATCGCCGATCCGCATGCGATCAGAAAAATTAAATGTACCATTTTCAAAAGCATTCTGCCAGAGACCGGAAAGGGAAAATATCTCAGGCAGACATAGAGCCCCGCCCCCATGCCGATCGAAGCAGCCAAGGCCCGGCCGGCCGAGGCGATGGTGGAAAAGCCATCCATCGCGCCGATGCGCCGGCGCAATGCGAAAAACAGCATGATCGTGTTGGTCATGGCGGCGAATGCCGTGGCAAAGGCCAGGCCGTTGTGTCCGAAAAACGGCATCAGCACGAGCCCCGTGACGGCGTTGATCACCACCGAGATGCTGGCGTAAATCACGGGCGAGCGCATGTCCTGGGTCGACTGGAACCCGGCGGTAAAGATCCGGCTTCCGGCATAGGCCCACAGGCCGGTCGCATAGCAGATCAGGGCCGATGCGGTCTGGCGGGTATCCACGGCCCCGAACTTGCCCCGCTCGAAAAGCATGACCACGATGGGCCCGCTCAACACGATCAGGCCGACCATCGACGGGATCATGAGGAAATTGACGGCATGAAACGTCTTCACGAGCACCCGTTTGAACTCGCCGTCTTTTTTCTCAACGGCCAGCCGGGACAATTGGGGCAGCGCGGCCGTGGCCGATGAAATGGCGATCAGGCCCAGGGGAAATTGCACCAGGCGATCGGCGAAGTACAAAAACGCAATGCTGCCCACGGGCAACAACGATGCCAATATGGTACCGATCACCTGATTGATCTGGTAGACGGCGGCGCCGAAGGCCCCGGGTGCCATGAGCCAGAGAATGCGGCGGATCTCCGGGCTGAACAGACGCAACCGATGGCCGGCCCCGCGCATGGCGTCGAGGGTTTGAGGCCCTTGGAGCGCCAGCTGACCGGCCCCCCCGACCAGGACCCCCACGCCGAGGGCGATCACGGGCGGGTGGAACCGGTATTGCAACCACAGCGCGGAAGCGATGAGGGAGAGATTCAGCACCACCGGCGACAACGCCGGGGCCGCGAACCTGCCGTGGCTGTTCAGGACCCCCATGCATGCGGCGGTCATTCCGATAAAAAAAAGATACGGAAACACCAAACGGGTCAAGCGGACCGCGATGACGTAACTGACCGATCCCGCATGAAACCCCGGCGCAACCACGTCCACCAGAAGGGGCGCCGACAAGACCCCGACGATGCACACGGGGATCAATACCACGAAAAAAAGAGCCATGATGCTGCGGGCCAATCCGGCGGCGGCCTCCCTTCCCTGCCGGTGCAGGGTTTCGGTCAGAACCGGAATGATCGCGACACTGAGGCTTCCTTCCGCAAAGAGGCGACGAAACAGGTTCGGAATGCGAAATGCGACGAGAAAGGCATCGGCTGCCGGGGTAGCGCCAAAATAATAAGCGATTACCGCGTCCCGGACAAACCCCAAAATCCGGCTGAGCAGCGTGGAAAGGCCGACAATGCCGGCGGCCTTCCCCACCCGGATACGGGCGGGTGCCCGCCCCTTCATTTCTTGCGTCTCTGCCAGGGAGGAGGAACCGGTCATGCGATCACATTTGCCCCACGGAGCGGATGGCCATTGGCGCACGGCTCTTGGTGAGAGGCAACCGCCAAAGACCGTTGCCTTGGGCCGCGAACAAAAGGCAAGGGGCCTTTTTTACCGCGAGCAAGGAGCCCGGTCTTCTTTTTTCCATAATTTGCATTGGGCACAGGGATTAGCGGATTGGGCCGGAAAAGAAAAGGACAAAAGGATCCAGCGGCCGGCCGCACCCTGTAACCCACCCACCCACGGATCGGCAATTTTGAGCGGGTTCATGG
>JBJKPT010000297.1:0-2435 GCA_046706045.1 Desulfobacterales bacterium | reverse complement strand
AGACCAGCACCGCGTCGTCGGCGCCGCGAAACAGGCAATCGCGCAGCACGGACACGGCCATGGGCGGGCCCATGGTAACGGCGGTGATGTGACCGCCGAGCACGTCCTTCACCGACAGGGCGGCTTCGAGGGCGTTCAAGTCTTCCGGGTTGAATATGGTCGGCAGGGCGGCACGGTTGACCGTTCCGTCCGGCTTCATGGCATCGCAGGTGATGTTGTGGGTGTCGGGCACCTGCTTTACGGTGACAATCATCTGAATACCCATCGGGGTTCCTCCGGTTTGATCGGGATGCCAACAGTTTGAAAAATCGTTTTTTTCACCTTCTCCGGCACGCCTTCAGAGGATCGGATCGCCCATCCGGCGGGAAAGCGCCTCTTCGGTCAACGGCGCAAACCGTTCGGCGGCCGGTCCCGGTGAGACCCCCTGGACCCTCAACCATCCGGCCCGGGTGATCACGCAGGCCCCCATGAGAAGATTCATGGCGACGGTCACGGTCTTCCGGTGTTCGGCCGCTTCCAGAAACGTGCCCCGGGTCCACTCGTTGAACGCGCCGATTCCCGGGCCGCACCAGATCTGGAAATCGACGACCCGCTCGGCCGCCCCGGTGATCGCCCAGCGGGACGACTGGCCCAGGTACGATCGGAAGACCAGGGCCATCCGGTGGTGGGGGTCGCGTTCGGCCCGTGTGACCTGGGCCGGGTCGCGGTCCAGGAAAAACCGCCGGGTGTGTCCCCATTCCTCTTCAAAGGAGCGGCGGAAGAGGTCCCGCTCTAGGACACGGCGGTCGGTCTCGGGGATTTCCTCGTAAGAGGCGTGGTGCCGGAACAGTTCATAGAGCTTCTGTGCCCTCACCGCAAACAGGGTGCCGCGTTTCAGCACCTGGACCTTCACGCCCAGTTCGAACATGTCCGCGGCCGGCGCCATGATCACGTCGGCCTGTCCGGCCTGGGACAACATGGTGCGAACCGTATCGCAGGTGCCCGATTCCACGCAGGCCTGGTTGACGGTACCGGTGAGAACATAGGCGGCCCCCATGGCAAAGGCGGCGGCAACGGCATGCGGGGTGGCGATGCCGCCGCCAAGGCCCACGTGGATCGGCTGCGCATAGGCATGGGTTGCCGCCATGCGGTCACGAAGTGCCAGGATCGTGGGCAACAGTGCCAATGCCGGCCGGTTGTCCGTATGGCCCCCGGAATCGGCCTCGGCGGTCAGGATATCGGCCACGGGGATCGCCTCGGCCAACTCGGCCTCGGCCGCCGTGATCTTTCCGGCGGCAACCAGCCCGGCCAAAATCTTCCGGGGCGGGGGGGACATGAATTTTTCCGCCACTTCCACCCGCGAGATCTTGGCCACGACCCGATTGGGGGCCACGATGGCGCCGGAGGCATCCCGGTGGATGCCACGAACCCGATAGCAGATCAAGGGGGCGGTCATCTGAAGATAGGCCGAGGCGCTCACGCGCCGCACTTCCAGCCGGTGATAGAGATCCGCGATGGCCCATTCCAGGTCGGCTTCGTAAGGGCTGTGGATGAGATTGCTTCCGAACGGAAGAGCCCCCAACCGGGTCTGCAGCCGACGCACGGCATCCTCCACCGTTTTCGGCGGCAGGCCGGCCGCCCCGAAAAATCCGATCATGCCGGCCTTTCCCACGGCCTCGACCATCTCGACAGAGGTGATGCCGTTGGCCATGGCGCCGGCGATGTAGGCATACCGGATTCCAAGCGCGGCCTTCAGGCCGGGGTCCCCCAGCGCCTCCGGAACCATGGGGGGGACCAAACCAAGGAGCGGGAACGCACCGGGGCCGTCCTGACCGGGTCCGAGAACCACCGAGCCGGTATGGGTGACGGCCGGTGCGCTGCCGCGGTCGATGACAAACATCGGCCGATGAACCGCCTGAAGCGCGTCGGTCATGGCCGGATCGCCGGTGGCGGCGCTTTCGGGATCGCCGCGCCACCAGCCGATCGGTTTTCCTGTCGGTTTTGCCTTCACGAGAGATTCCCCCACGGCCGTCGACGGTTCGCCGCCGGTTGGACACCGCGGTGGTTGCCCGGCCCGGGTGTCGGTCGATTTGGATGATTTCAATTTCGGGGTGACGGCATTGATTGAAGCAAAAAAAGCGCTTTCCGGCAAACGGTCGATTGGCAGGGCCGGTGGCCGATACGGAATCGAGGGCAAATGAACCCGCTAGTCAAACAACATCGTGAGGCCATCACTGCAACCGCTCATCGACAATCGTCGCATCCCGGCCGTCGATGGGGGGAATGATTCCAGATTGAAAAGCAACCATCCGAAATAAAAAGATATCAATGCATAGCGCCGAAGTCTTGAATCTCAAAACGCCAGCCCGCGATCCGCGTTAGTTATACAAATTGACCGAATGTGTCAAGATGCTTGACTAGAATGACTAGAAAAAAAGACTAGCTATTATAAAAAA
>JBJKPT010000296.1:0-9933 GCA_046706045.1 Desulfobacterales bacterium | reverse complement strand
ATCCGCTTCACGACATCGAGGAGGTTGGCCGCCGGCGCCACCTGGATGCCGATGTAGACCGCCTTCTGGCCGTCGAAACCGACCTGGGACTCGTAATCTTCGGCCCCGAGGCTGACGTTGGCGACGTCCTTCAACCGCACCACGGCGCCGTTCTGCTGCTTGATGATCAGATTCCGGAACTCGTCCAGGGAATGCATGCTGGTCGAGGCGGTGAGGCTCACCTGCACCATCTGGCCCTTGGTGCTGCCCACGGCCGAAAGATAGTCGTTGTTGGCCAGCGCGGTCCAGACGTCCGCCGCGGTGAGGCCGTAACCGGCCAGCTTCCGGGGGTTGAGCCATGCGCGCAGGGCGAAGAGCTGCGCCCCCAGGAGTTCCGCGGTCTGCACTCCCTGAACGGCCTGGAGCTTGGGTTGGACCACCCGGATCAGGTAGTCGGTGATCTTGTTGGAGGTGAGGACCTTGCTGGAAAACCCGATGTACATGGCATCGGTGGTCTGGCCGATCTGAACGTTCAGGACCGGTTGCTGGGCATCGGGCGGCAGCCGGTTCAAGACGGCGTTCACCTTGGTGTTGATTTCGGTCAGGGCCTGATCCGGGTCGTAATTGAGACGGAGGTTGACCGTGATGACGCTCAGACCCTGGGTGCTCGAGGAGGTCATGTAGTCGATGCCGTTGGCCTGGGCGATGGAGTTCTCCAGGGGGGTGGTGATGAAGCCGGCCACCACGTTGGCATCGGCACCGGTGTAGGCCGTGGTCACGGTGACCACGGCGTTTTCCGTGCGCGGAAACTGCAGGATCGGCAGCAAGCCGATGGACCGGAGGCCGAGGACCAGCAGGAAGAGACTGACGACCGTTGCCAGCACCGGCCGGCGGATGAAGATGTCGGTGAATTTCATGTTCGGTATCCCGGCTACTCGTCCTTGGGTTGGGGCGCGGCGTCGTCGGCCGGCTGGATGGCGTTGTTGATGATGACCGGCGTCCCGTTTCGAAGCTTGATCTGCCCGGCGGTGACCACCACGTCCCCGGTCCGGATGCCGTGGAGGACCGCCACCTGGTCGCCCCGGGTGTCGCCGACCGTCACGAACTTCTGTACGGCGATGAGGCGGGGGCGGCCGTCCGGCCCCTTGCCCTTGTTCTCCACCACGTAGACCAAATCGCCGTAGGGATTGTAGGTGATGGCCGTCTGGGGCAGGGTGATGTGGCGTTGGGGCGCCTCGACCATGACGTCGGCCGTGGCGAACATGCCCGGCAGCAGCCGGTGCCGGGGATTGTCGATGCGGGCCCGGATCTTGATGTTGCGGGAGCCCGTATCCACCTTTGGGTTGATGGCCGTGATTCGACCGGGGAAGGTTTCACCGGGAAACGCATCGGCTTTTACCGAAACCTTCTGGCCTACCGCGATCTGGCGGATGTATTTCTGGGGAAGATAAAAATCGATGTAGATCGGATCCAGGGCCTGGAGGGTGACGATCGTGGCACCGGGGTTGAGGTACTGGCCCAGATTGACGGCCCGGATCCCGAGACGGCCGGAAAAAGGGGCGCGGATCGATTTCTTCGCGATCAGGGCTTCCTGTTCGGCCACCTGTGCCTCGGTGCTCTGGAGGTTTCCGAGATCGTTATCCACGGTCGCCTGGCTGACCAGCTGGGCCCGGAGTTGCTTCAAATCCCGGCGGTAGACTTTGCCGGCCAGATCGGCCTGGGCTGTGATCGATTGGAGTGTGGCGATATCGGTATCGGCGCTCAGCTGCAGGAGCAGATCGCCGGCCTTCACTTCGTTGCCGGATTTGAAATGAATCCGTGACACGATGCCGCTCACCTCCGAGGAGACGTCGGTGCCCTGAATCGCCTGGAGTGTGCCGACCGCCTCGATTTGCGGCTGCCAGAGCGTCTCGCCGGCCGTGGTGGTCGAGACGGTCTGGGCCGGAATCCCCTGGGCCGCCATGTATTTTTGGGTCATGCGTGCTTTGAACGATTGAAATCCGAAGATCCCACCGAACAGCAGCCCGACGAGCACCAGCATGATCAGCATCCGTTTAATCATTGACGACCTCATTCGAATGGTTAAGGAAGCGGGCCGTTTCGGCCGTTTGGAGGACGGCGCCGATAGCGTCGCATTCCTTATTGTTTCGTTTGTTTGTCAGGGGTTGCGGCATCGCTTGCCGGGCGGTTCCACCACCCCCCGCCCAGGGACTGGAACAAGGCCACGGTATCGGCATAGCGCTGGGCCTGGGCGGCGACCCGGCCGATGCGGACCTGTGCGTAATCGCGCTGGGAGACCAAAAGCGCCAGGTAGTCCACCGCACCGAGTTCGAATTGGCGTTGGGTGAGATCGAGGCTGGCCTTGGCCGCGGTCTCGGCGGCGGCCTCGGCCCGGAGGGTCCGGGCGTCGGTGTCCAGTGCCCGCAGCGCGTCGGCGACATCCTGAAACGCGTTGAGAACGGTTTGGCGGTATCCGGCCGCGGCCTGATCGTAAGCGGCGATGGCCGCACGGCGTTGGGCGCGCAGCGCACCGCCGTGAAAGATCGGCTGGGTGAGCCCCGCGCCGATGCTCCAGAACGAGTTCGCGGTGTCGAAGAGGTCGCCGGCGTCGATGGCGGCGCCGCCCACGTTGCCGCTCAGGGTGATCTGCGGGTAAAGGTTGGCCGTCGCCACGCCGACCTCCGCGCTGGCCTGGTGCAGCAGGGCCTCTGCGGCCCGGATGTCGGGCCGCTGGCGGGCCAGGGACGAGGGCAGGCTGACCGGCAGGGTTTCCGGCAATCGCAGGGAATTCAGATGAAATTCCGGCAGGTTCGCCCGGCTCGGCATTTGCCCGATCAGCACGGCCAGGGCGTGCCGGGTAAAGGCGAGCTGTTTTTCGATGGGCGGAAGGCTCGCGGCGGTGATCGCCAACTGGCTCTGCTGGGAAAGGATCGATGCCTTGGGTACGGCCCCGAGTTCGTACTGTTGATTGACCACCGCAAGCTGTTCTCGCTCCAAGGCCAGGATGTCCTGGATGGTCGCAACCTGGGCCCGCAGCGATGCCTCCTGGATTGCCGTGGTGGCGATGTTGGCCACCAGGGTGAGGTAGGCCGCCTCGTAGCGGAACCGCTGGTAGTCGACCTGGGCCTGGAGCGCTTCGATCTGGCGTTTCGCGCGGCCGAAGAGATCCAACGTGTAGGAGACGCCCACCGCCGCATCGTAAAGATTGAATGTCTCGCTCAGCCCGGCGTTGGTGGTTGCGGAGATTTTCTCCCGTTCGACCCCGGCACTGGCGTCGACACTGGGGTACCGGAGGGTGCCGTTGGCGGCCATCAGGTTTTCCCGGGCCTGACGGAGCGCGGCCTGGGCCTCTTCCAGGGTGGGGCTGTCGGCCAGGCCCTGTTGGATCAGGCGGTTGAGGGCCGGCGAATGAAAGAGCGCCCACCATTGGGCGGACAATTTTTGGGCAAAGGCAAACCGTTGGGCTGCGCCGCCGGTGACGGTGGCCGCGCTGGCCGTTTTGGGGGGCAGGGCCGATGCGGTGTAAGTGGCGGGAGCGGCCACCGTGGGGGGGTGAAAATCCGGGCCGAGGGCACAGCCGGCAATGGCCGCTGTGACAATCCCGAGAACGGCCGCGCGCGACAAAAAGGATCTCATACGAATCGGTTCCTGTATCAGTCGATGGGAGCGTTTCCGGCCTGTCCCGGAAGAAGGCCGATCAAAAAGGTTTCCACGGCCTCGCGGACGCGTTGACGCACCGCGGCGGCATCCGCCGTCCGGGCGAAGAAGCGGTCGAACACCGCGGCCTTGAAGCTGCTCGCCAGCAGGAGGCGGGCGGCCGCCTCCGGCGAAATCCGCGGCGAGACGCGGCCCATCCGCTGTTCGGCCATGAGGTAGGCGGTCAGGGCCTCCACCGAGCGGTCCGGGCCGATTTGGCGTTGTTTCATGATTTCCCGGGTTCGGCATAGCAGCGCGTGGTCGGCAAACAGGGAACAGATGATCGGGATGACCTCGAGCTGGAAGGCGAATGCGGCAATCAGCATCTGTTCCAGGTTTTCGGCCACCGTCTGGCGGCCAACCTGCAGCGGGAGGCTGTCGAGCACTTCGCGGAAATCGCCGAGCTTTTGTTGGATGACGGCGTGAAGCAATTCGGCTTTGTCCGCGAAATGGTGATAGAGCGTCCCCTCGGCGATGCCGGCTTCCCCGGCGATCTTTCGGGTCGTGATCCGGGCAAGGCCTTCGCGTTGGAGCAGGCGTTCCGTCGCCTCGATGAGCTTTTGTCGCGTCTTGTTCACGTGTCGCCTGGACGGAAGTGAAATCAACCGTATTGCGCTGAGCGATTGTTCGACGAAATTAATCATGCGCTCAATCGAATGTCAAGTGCTCCTTAGTTTTTGAGGCCCGTGGTGACGTCTGCCGCGCCGACGCAAAACCCCACGGAACGACAAGCCCGGGAAAAATCGAATTTTGCCGAACCGTCATTGAACGATTCCCATCGGCTCGCTATAATGCGTTACCGTCAGGGTATTCCGGAGAAACGCTCGCCCAAAACGATCGTTTCCCGGTAACGTTGGAACCGTGGCATCGGGTTGTCAAGCCGGGCCATGGCCATCGGGGCGTATTCTTTTACCGAGAGGTCCATCATGGCCATTTTTGAACCGGTTATCGTCCGAATCGTTCTCGCGGCACTCGTCACGGCCGCGTTCGCGGCAATTTCCTGGCGGCCCCTGCACAATCCCCGCTGTCACGGGTTCTACCGTTTTTTCGTTTTTGAAGGGATCGCGATTCTTTTCTTTCTCAATGTCCCCTACTGGTTCAAAGACCGTTTTTCCCTCCACCAACTGATCTCTTGGGTTTTGCTTTTTGCATCCGCGGTTTTTGTCCTGAGTGCGCTCTACCGGCTTCGAAAATTCGGCGGGACGGAAGCGCGCGCCGAACACCCGGAAAACTTTTCCTTCGAAAATACAACGCACCTGGTGACAACCGGCATCTACCGGTATGTCCGCCACCCCATGTACGGGTCCCTCGGACTGCTGATCTGGGGGATTTTCCCCAAACATTTGTCCCTGATCGGTTTTTTCATCGCCGCGGTGTCAAGCGGGTTTCTGGTGGCCGCGGCCAAAATCGAAGAGCGGGAAAACATAGCGTTTTTCGGACCGCGCTACCTTGCCTACGGGAAAAAGAGCAAAATGTTCATTCCCTTTGTGTTTTAAGGGCTGCGGCACGTTCCTGCGGCGTCCCGGAAACGCTTGCGGCCGGGATCCCGGCGCGCTGATTCCGCGTTGGCCCCAATGACCGCTCCACGAAAGAAAAATTTGGACAAACCCGCTTTTCGGCGGTATAAAAATACCAGCGGGTGCAAAACGGACAAACGCTGAAAAGAGGATTTTCCAAGCGGCTCCCGGACCGGTTTCGAACGTCTGCCAACCCGAAATCGAAAAATCACCCTTCCCCGCGGGAGCCTTTTGATAGTCTGCTTCGAAACCGGTGATTTTGTACCGCGTCTTATCTGGTGCCCATCCAAAAATGGTCGGTTTGCGCGATCTCCGCATTGGGCACGTCGATTTGGCTCCTCGAAATGGCAAGCGGTTCCTGCGATTCGAATTGCCCGCCCGCCTTGAACTCGCACGAAATCGCCTGTTTTCCGATGGATACGGGGTGGCATTTTCACTTCTTTAACCGGCACCGCCCCTGGTTTTGATGCCCCGAATAAGACATTTTTTCAAACCGGCATATGGCCGCGTGTCGGACTCATTCCCGGATAACGCGCCGCCCGCCGGATGCCCGGGATTCATTTTACGATACTGCATGAGGTGCATGATGGACGATCGGACGCAGAACTCTTTTGATCCGGGATCTTTTTTTACCGCCTGGGTAAAATCCGCCGCCGACTTCTGGCAACCGTTTTTCAAACCGGCCCCTGCCGCCTCTCCGGCAGAGACCGGGCGGGAGCGCCCCCTGGAGCGGGCCACGGCCCTGTGGCAGGCCGCGATGAAGGCCATGGGCGCGATGTCCTCCGCCATGGGAAAGCCCGGGAACGCCGATGCCCTTTTCAACACCGCCGATAGCCTGCCGCAATTGGCCCAGTCGATGTGTCTTTCCGCCATGCGCACGGCCTTCGTGATGCAGCGGCAGTACATGGAAAAAGCCGGCAGGATGGAGGTCCCGGCAGAGACCCGCTTCTTCGAGTTTCTGGACCAGGAGTCGCTCAAGGCATGGGCCGAAATCTATGAGAAAGAGATCCGCCCATTCTTGAATGCCCCGCCACTGGGGCTCACCCGCATTTACCAGGAAAAATTTCAACAGACCGCCGACCGATTCAACCAATTTCAGGCCCGCCTGATGGAATTCGTCAATATTTTGTCTTTGCCGATGGAAAAATCATTTCAAACGATGCAGGAGAGAATCGCCCAGCTGGCCGAAACCGGGTCGCTTCCCGAAGATCCCAAAGACTACTACAATCTCTGGATCAAGGTTCTCGAAGGCCACTACATGGTGCTTTTTAAAACTTCCGATTACACGGAATCCCTCTCCGGTGCCTTGAACGCTTTCGAAGACTACTTGGTGAGCCGGGAAGGGCTTCTGGAGGATTTTCTCAAGATCTTTCCGGTCGCTACCAACAAGGATATGGACGCCCTGAGCGAAGAAATCTACCGGCTAAAAAAAAGAGTCCGGATGCTTGAAAAACGCATGGCCGTTTGATGCGCCGGCCGCAAAAGGGATCCGTTCCACGGATTGCTTGTCTTTTGCCCCGCCTGCCGCGTTCCCTCCATCGTCGCGTGCCCCCGGATATGCGCCGGTGGAAGTGTCCTGCAGACGAACCGAAATTCAACGCAAGCGTGGGGAATGATCCTTTGTCGCGTCCCTGCCGCACAGAAACGCAATCCGGTGATACCAAAAAGGGGGATCGCCATGGCGGAACCGAAAATTGCCGTCGACCTCATCCTTTCCAAGCTCGCCGAGGGGGTGGAAAAAGCGGGCCAACGGATGGGCAAAGCATCCAATGTCTTGCTTGGTTCCCTTGAGACGTCGCTTGCCCAGACGCCGCATGAGATCGTCTACGAAGAGGACCGGGTCAAAGTCAAGCACTACCGTCCCGAAGGGGGCGTGCGGGTCAAACACCCCCTGCTGGTCGTCTATGCCCAGATCAACCGGGAAACCATGCTGGATTTGCAGCCGGGCCGGAGCGTGGTGCAGAGTCTGCTGGACGACGGGGTCGAGATCTACATGGTCGACTGGGGGTATCCGACACGCAAGGACCGGTTTCTCACCATCGACGACCACGTCAACGGATACATCGACAACATCGTCGATTTTATCCTGGAAAAACACCGCCTGCCGCACCTGCATCTGATGGGGATCTGCATGGGAGGCACCTTCTGCGTGATCTATTCGGCGCTGCATCCCGAAAAAGTAAAGAACCTGGTGACCACCGTAACCCCGACGAATTTCGACACCGACCAGGGGCTTTTGCACATCTGGATGAAGGCCGTGGACGTGGACCGCCTGGTCGATACCTTCTCCAACATCCCGGGTGATCTGATGAATTTCGGATTCCTGCTGCTCAACCCCGCCCGGCTGATGATCGACAAGTACATCGGTTTTTTTGAAAATATGGACAACCAGGCGTTCGTGGAAAATTTTATCCGGATGGAAAAATGGATTTTTGACAGCCCGGACGTGACCGGCGAGACGTTTCGCCAGTTTGCCAAGGACTGTTACCAGAAGAATCTACTGATCCAGGGCCGGATGGAGGTGGGCGGCAATCGGGTGGATCTGAAAAAAATAACGATGCCGCTTCTGAATTTTTATGGTAAATACGATCACCTTGTTCCTCCCGCAGCCTGTGAATTGTTGACGCGTCGGGTGGGCAGCACGGACACGGAAGATGTCTGCCTGGAAACCGGGCATATCGGTATCTACGTCAGCTCCAAGTTCCAAAAAGCCTTTGCTCCCAAGATCTCCCGATGGCTGAAGGAGCGGGATCGTCTGGAATCCGATCAGCCCCCTGCAAAAACCGTTTCCTCCCGAAAAGGCGCATCGGCGGGAACCAGACGAAAAGCACCGGCCGCAGCGAAGCGAAAGGCCACGGCCGGACCGTGACGGTCGCCCCGCTGCATACGGAGGGCGGTTTTGGTCAACCGGTCGAGGAGAAATCACCATGACGGATCGACACTATTTCAAGACGTTTTGCAAGATCACCAACGCATTCGGATCCACGCTGGAGAAGGACAAACTGCTCGATCTGATCGTCGAAAGCGCCGTGGAGACCATGGACGGCAAGGCGGCATGTCTTTTCTGCATCGATTCGGGTACGGATCTTTTTACACCGGCCGCACAGAAAGGGCTCTCGAATAACTACCTGCACGCCAATCCGGTAAAAGCCAAAAAACTGGTGGATGCGCTGGAAAAAGACGGTTATCTCGCCTTCCCGGATGCCACCACCGATCCCCGGCTGGAGAACCATGATGCCAAGCGACGGGAAGGCATCGCGTCGCTGCTCACCGTGCCGGTGCGGGTGAGAAACCGGATCATCGGGATTCTCTCCCTTTATACGGCAACCCCGCGTGAGTTTTTGCCGGAAGTAATCGAATTTTTGAAGGCCCTGGCCGATCATGGGGGAATCGCCATCCAGCGGGCTCGGCTTGTTGAACGGATTCAGAAAAATATAGCACTTTTTCTGGATCTTGCCTCCAGCATCAATTCGAGCCTCGATATCAAGCAGGTCATGGCCGATCTCACGACCCGCGTGGGAGAAGCCCTGGGCATGAAAGGGATCGCCATACGGCTGCTCGACAAGGATTCCGAGACCCTGACCCTGGTGGCAAGCTACGGCCTGAGCGAGGCCTTCCTCAACAAGGGGCCGGTATCGGCGTCCAAGAGCGCCGCCGCGGCCATGCGCGGTGAATCCATGGTGATCGCGGACGTCGCCACCGACGAGCGGCTCGAGTACCGGGAGCAAACCCTTGCCGAGGGGATCCGCTCCATGCTCGTGGTCCCCATTCGGGACCGGGAGGAGATCATCGGCGTGATGCGGCTCTACAGCGGCGCGAAACGGGATTTTCCCGAGGACCTGATCCGAATGGTCAATGCCCTGGCCCACCAGGGAGGGCTCGCCATCCGAAACGCGTCCCTTTATCTGGCCCTGCAGGACGACAAGAAGCATCTCGAGGAAGACATCTGGAGCCATCGGCTCTGGTTCTAAATTGTGTCCATCCCGGGATCGGCAATGTTGCGTGAGGTCAAGGCGGGCGGACGATTTGAACCGGAGGAATAGCTTTGCTTTGCTATTTCGAGGATTCAAATCGAGGCGCCCAACGCAGAAATCGCGTAAAAGGGCCATTTTGGGATGGACACGAAATGGTCGGACGATATTAATCCCCAGGGGGAGGGTGCGGCGATGATCGGGAAAACCATTGACCAACTCAAGGTGGGCCAGGCGGATTCGCTTGCCAAGACCGTCTCCGAAAGCGATATCTATCTTTATGCCGGCATTACCGGCGATTTCAACCCCGTTCACATCAACGAAGCCTATGCCGCGGGAACATTTTTCAAGAAGCGGATCGCCCACGGAACGCTTTCGGCCGGGTTCATTTCCGCGGTGATCGGAACACGTCTTCCGGGGACCGGCACCATCTACGCCAGCCAAAGCCTGAAATTTCTGGCACCCGTATATGTGGGGGACACCATCACCGCGCGGGTGGAAGTCATCGAGATCGATGTGGAAAAGCGGCGCGTGAAATTAAAGACCACTTGCACCAACCAGGATGGTGTCCTGGTGCTGGACGGGGAGGCCCTGGTCAGCCCTCCCCGGGCGCCGAAAGGTCTCTCCTCTTAGGTTACGGGCATGGCCGTCCGGTGTCCGCCCGTCCGGATTTTTCTCAGGCCTTCGGTGACTTCGGCCTTGCTTCCGTCGCATGGAGGGGGGGTGGAGGGCTCGGCACCGGAGCGGTTTTGACCGGCGCTTCCCGCTGC
>JBJKPT010000295.1:0-1373 GCA_046706045.1 Desulfobacterales bacterium | reverse complement strand
CGCAATCTCGGCCGTGGGCCAGGCGAATGCCATGTCCGCCCCCAGGTCCTTGGAGCACATGGCGAGATACGATCCGCCGTAGTCCTTGCGGGTCACGAGAAGGAGTTTTGGCACCGTGGCCTCGGAGTAGCACCACAAAAGCTTCGCGCCGTGGCGGATGATCCCGCCCCACTCCTGGTGGCTTCCCGGAAGGTAGCCGGGGACATCGGCAATGGTGAGCATCGGGATGTTGAAGGGGTCGCAGAACCGGATGAACAGGGTCGCCTTGTCCGAGGCGTTGATGTCAAGGCAGCCGGCCATCACCTTCGGCTGGTTGGCGATGATCCCGATGCTTCGGCCGTTCAGCCGTGCAAAGCAGACGATCATGTTCTGGGCGAAGTGCTCGTGGGGTTCGAAGATCTCGCCGTTATCGACCAGGGAGGCGATCACCGCGCGCATGTCGTAGGACTGGTTCGGGTTGTCCGGAATGATCGCATCGAGCGTTGGGTCCGTGCGCCGGGGGCTGTCGCCGGTGGCGGCGAGCGGCGGATCCTCCATGTTGTTTGCCGGAAGGTAGGAAAGAAGGGTCTTGATCCGGGCAAGGGCGTCGGCGTCGTCTTCGCAGGCAAAATGGGCGACCCCGCTTTTTTCGTTGTGGGTCATGGCCCCGCCCAGATCCTCGAAGGAGATTTCTTCGCCCGTGACCGACTTGATCACCTCCGGACCGGTGATGAACATGTAGCTCGTGTTCTTCACCATGAAGATGAAATCGGTCATGGCCGGGGAGTAGACCGCGCCCCCGGCGGTGGGACCCATGATCGCCGAAATCTGCGGTATCACCCCCGACGCGTTGGAATTTCTGAAAAAAATCTGACCGTAACCGGAAAGGGCGTCCACCCCTTCCTGGATCCTTGCCCCCCCGGAATCGTTGAGCCCCACGAAGGGCACGCCGGCTTTCATGGCCAGATCCATGACCTTGCAGATCTTCTTTGCGTGCATCTCGCCGAGGCTCCCCGCACGGGACGTAAAATCCTGCGCAAAGGCGAACACGGGGCGCCCGTCCACCAGGCCGTGGCCCGTCACCACCCCGTCCGAGGGGACCGATACGGATTCCTTGCCGAAGTTCTCGCACCGATGGGTCACGAACATGTCGATCTCCCGAAACGTACCCGGATCAAAGAGCCGGTCCAGACGCTCGCGCGCCGTCAACTTCCCCTTCTCCCGGTGGCTCGCCGCCGCCTTCGACCCGCCCATCCGCCGGATCTCTTCCTCGCGATCCTTCAGTGCCTTGATCTTTTCTTCCACGACTCCCATGTTGCGTGTTCCTTTCCCCGATGGCTTGCCGGGCGGCGGCGCTTATGTAGAGTTCATCCCAAAATGACCCTTTACCGTGA
>JBJKPT010000294.1:0-5352 GCA_046706045.1 Desulfobacterales bacterium | reverse complement strand
GAATGAGCCTCATTTCAGGCCTTCGGGAACCGGCACAAATGCCGGTTACCGAAGGCCTGAAATGAGGCTCATTCGGACTTGGCCCGAGTCCATGCCTCGTCAATGAGCTTCATCTGGTTGCCCTTGTCCTTGGTAAAGTACAGCGTCTTCATCACTTCCGGCGGCGGGTAGATGGCCGGATTTTTCAGGTCGGCCGGGGTGATGTAGGGCTTGGATGCCTCATTCGGTGTTGCGTATTCGTTAAAGTTGGAAAGCTGTGCCCCGACCTTGGCATCGAGAATGTAGTTGATGAATTTGTTGGCCGCTGCCGGGTCCGGGGCCTTGTCCGGAATCGCCATGTTGTCGTACCAGATCTCGCTGCCGTCCTTGGGGACCGTAAAGCCCACGGGAATGACCTTGTAGTCGAGGATGGCGCGGACGCCATCGCCGTTGTAGACGATGGCCGCCACGGCAGTCCCGGCCACCACGTCGTTCTTGGCGCCGACTCCGCCCCGGAATCCGAGACAGCTTTGACGCTTTTTGGTCCGTGCCAGCAGATCGGCGGCTTCCTTGAGCTGCTCCGGCACGACGGAGTTAAAATCGTAGCCGAGATCGCGCAGGGCGATGCCGATCATGGAGCGCTCATCGTCCATGAGGTAAAACGGCCCCGGATTCATCTTGGGGTCGAAGAGCATATTCCAGGTGTTTTCAAAGTGGGCGATCTTGTCCTTTCGATAAAGCAGGCCCACCGTTCCCCACTGATAGGCGGCGGAATAGACGTTGCCCGGATCGATGGGCGCCGTGCGGAACATCTTTTCCAGGTTCTTGAGGTTCGGAATCAGGGCATGGTTGAGCTTTTGAACCAGATGCAGATGCACCAGGGACGGGATGATGTACTCGGACGGAACGATGATGTCGTATTGGCTGTCACCGCCGGCCATGAGCTTGGCCATCATGTCCTCGTTCGATTCGTAGGTATCGATCGTCACCTTGATGCCCGTGGCCTTCTCGAAGTTCTTTGGAATCTGCGGATCGATGTACTCCGACCAGATAAAGACCTTGAGCTGCTTTTGCCCGGCCCATGCCCGGGTGGCCCATCCGGCCGAAGCCAAGCTGAGCACGACGGTCAGGGCGATCACCAACAGTTTTCGCATCATTTGATCTCCTTTTCGGTTGCGGTCGGCGGGTCCCGGCATCCCTATGACTTGTATTTTTTCCGGGTCAGGCGCTCGGAACCGATGACCAGCGCGATGGTGGTGAGCATGATCAAGGTCGAGAGCGCATGAATTTCCGGCGTTACCCCTCGGCGCACGGCGCCGAAGATGTAAAGCGGCAAGGTGGTCGAGTCGGGTCCGGCGGTGAAAAAGCTGATGACAAAATCGTCCAGGGAAAGGGTAAAGGCCAGCATGGCCCCGGCGATGATCGCCGGCATCAGCAGGGGAAGGGAGACCCGGCGAAACAGGTAAAAGCTGCCCCCGAACAGATCCCGGCCCGCCTCTTCCACATCCCTTCCTAAGGAGACGAGCCGGCTCCTGACCACCAGGGCCACGAAGGCGAGCTGAAAGGTGATGTGCGAAAGAATCATGATGAACAGCCCGGGCTGGAAGATGCTCGAGATCACCCGCAGGAGGCTGAAGGCGACCACCAGGGCCGCGGCCATGACGATATCCGGAACGACCACCGGAAGATACAGGGTGATGTCCAGGAAGGTGCTGACTTTACGGCTCCAGGGGAAGCGGTCCATCCCCACGGCAAGCAGGGTCCCCAGCGCGGTTGCCACCACGGTCGAGACCACGGCCAGAACCAGGGTGTTCCAGGCGCAGTGAAGAATGATCTCGTTGTGAAACAACCGATGGTACCAGTTCAAGGTGAACCCCCGCCAGACCAGTCCGTAACGGGTGGCGTTCACGGAAAAAACGGCTACGGCCATCAAGGGGACGTAGAGAAAAGCCACGGCGGCCAATGCAACGGCGGTGATCATGGGGTGCAGGCGTCTCATAGCAGATCCATCTTTTTTTTCGGCCCGGGGCCGGCTTTTTTCATGTAGAGTTGAAGGCTGATCAGGGTCAGGAGCATCAGGGCCATGCTGACGGCGGCACCATAGGGCCAGTCACGGCTCGCGCCGAACTGCTGCTCGATGAGGTTCCCGACCAGCATGAACTTGCTGCCGCCATGGAGGTCCGGGACCACAAACATGCCCATGGCCGGCACGAAGGTGAGGATGACCCCGGCCGTGAGCCCCGGCGCGGTCTGGGGCAAAATCGCCTGCATGAAAACCCGCACCGGGGACCCGTAAAGGTCACGGGCCGCCTCGACAAGGGACCAGTCCAAGCGTTCCACGCTGGCATAGAGGGGAAGGATGATAAAGGGCAGAAACATGGCCACCATGCCCAGATAGACTGCAAATTCGCTGGGATAAAGCGAACCTCCTTTTGGAATCAATCCGATCAGGGCCGCGAATTGCGCAAGCGGTGCCCCGGGAGCGAGGATCAGAAACCAAGCGTAGGCCCGAATGACCATGTTGGTCCAGAGGGGAACGATGACAATGGTCAGCCAGAAGTAGCGTTTGCGTTCGGAACGGGTGGCGATAAAGAAGGCCACCGGGTAGGAAAGAAAGATCGAGACGATGGTGGTGACAAAGGCCACCACCACGGAGCGCCAGAGAATCAGC
The DNA here is from genome assembly GCA_046706045.1 of Desulfobacterales bacterium. Taxonomy (GTDB): domain Bacteria; phylum Desulfobacterota; class Desulfobacteria; order Desulfobacterales; family JBDRRP01; genus JBJKPT01. The sequence goes on along the minus strand of JBJKPT010000294.1, from coordinate 2,702 downwards.
CAATTGTCCGGTGTCCATCCGAAGTAACCGAAGCCGAGCAGGCGGTGGTAATTTTCAAGGGAGAAGCTCCAGTCGATGCCCCCGTAAGGACCGCGCTGAACGAAGCCGACCACCACCAGGGCGAGGCCGGGCAGGGTGAGCAGGCCAAGGAGCCAGATCAGGCCGGGGGAGAGATAGAGAGAACCCCGCCTGGCCAGACGCTTTCTGGAAGACAGTTCTCCGTACCATATCATCATCTTGGATTTTTCAGTCATTCAGGATCACCAGCCTTTCCGGCGGCAGTTCGAGCCAGTGCTCATCGCCCAAAGCAAGATTGCGATACGGTTTGGCCTTGACGCGCAACGGGCCCGGTTCGAGCAAGAGCTCCACCGAATTTCCCTGATAGATGGTCTCGACGATTTTGGCCTTGACGCCGTTTCGGGCGGGCGCCTCGTCGCGGATATGGATGCGTTCGGGTCGAATGGACAAGGTGCCCGAAGCCCATGCCGGGGCGCCTGCCAGCTTCAGCTTGCCGACGTTGGTTTCCACGCCGCCGTTGACGCGAGAGGCGGGAATCAGGTTGGCGGCGCCGAGAAAGTTGGCGACAAAGGCGCAATTGGGGGTTTCGTAAACCTCTTCAGGGGTTCCCGACTGGATGATCCGCCCTTCGTTCATCACGGCGATGCGTTCGGAAACCACCAGGGCCTCGGCTTGGTCGTGGGTGACGAGAATGAAGGTCTGACCCAGCTTCTGATGCAGCCGCTTGAGCTCCACCTGCACCTGGGCGCGGAGCCGGGCGTCCAGCGCCGACATGGGTTCGTCCAGGAGCAACACCTCGGGACGGTTGACCAGGGCCCGGGCCAGGGCTACCCGTTGTTGCTGACCGCCGGACATCTGATGTGTATAACGGTCGGTGAACTGGGACAGATCGACCATGGCCAATCCTTCCTCGACGCGCCGGTGAACCTCTTCCCGGGGGACTTTTCGCGAACGCAGGCCGAAGGCCACGTTTTCGAAGACCGTCAGGTGGGGAAAGAGGGCGTAGCTTTGGAACACGATGTTGACCTGGCGCTTGTTTGCCGGAAGGGCGGAAATGTCCTTTCCCCCGAGCAGAACCTGGCCCGAATCGGCCAGTTCGAGCCCGGCGATAATGCGCAGCAGCGTGGTTTTTCCGCAGCCGGAAGGTCCCAAAAGGGTAAAAAACTCCCCGGGCCGGATATCGACAGAGGTGTCGGCCAGCGCCGTCAAGCTCCCAAAGGTCTTGGTGACATTCTTGATGGACAACCCCGTTTTGTTTGCAGAAATGCTCATGCCTTTTCCCAATTCGCGTTTGCAATTAAGAAATCGGCGGTCATTAAAAAGGCGGATCGTTGAGGGCTTCGACCAGATCCGGCACTTTTTTGTTAAACCGCCAAAATTGCCCGATTTCCTACCTTGTCATTCCCTTGCGGCTTTCATCAGGCGCTGCGCCAATTGCCGCCGCCGGCCCTGGGGGCTGCCCTGGGTGGTGCGATTTGCCAGCTGTGCGGCCCGAAGCCGGACCAGATCGCCGTTGGTCGCTTCAAATAGCAGTGCCCCGGGATGACACTCCCGGACGCAGGCCGGGTCTCCCCCGCATGTATCGCATTTGTAGGCAACCCCGTTTCGGTTCAATTCGATCGCGCCGTAGGGGCATGCCTCGATGCATGCCCGGCACCCGGTGCATTTTTCTTCGACCACCAGCACCACGCCCGCCTCGTTTCGAACCAGGGCCTGTTCCGGGCAGGCCGCGAGACAATCGGCCTTTGGGCATTGAAAACAGATGTTGGGAACCGAATATCCCTGAAGCGGAAAATTGCTGATGCGTATCCTGGATAGCGATGGTATGAAGGCCCCCTCCTTTACGGCCGAGCAGACGTAGGTGCAGCGGCCGCAGCCGGTGCACAGGTCAGGGTTGGCAAACAGGTGCTTGTTCATGGACGGTTCTTCCTTCCCAATTTTTTACAGGTCGTCGAGGCCAAGGTCGGCGAGTTTTTCGGGCGTTGGAACCCCTTGATCCGTCCAGCCGCGTTGGCGGTAATAGATCTGCAAGGCCCGGTCAAAGTCTTTTGCGGAGAATACTTTTCCGGCCTGAGGTCCTTCTTCGAGGGCACGCTTCATGGCCCGCCGGGGCAGGTTGTCGTCTTTGGCCTGAAAACCGGCCCGCAGGTTGAACAACCGGCTGAGATTCCAGATGCGTTCCCCGGACCGTTCCAGTTCCATGGGGTCTACTTCTGTCCCGAGCCCGGTATTCAGAAGGTCGGCAAGAATCCCGGTGTTCACCGAGCCCCAGAAATCGCAGATGCACATGGCCCACTTGATGCTGTTGAAGTTCTGATTGGCGACCACCTCCCGGGCCATGGCCTCGAGATCAAAAGGATCGGGCGCAAAGATTGGAAAGGCCCTGAGGTGGCAGGCCCCGCGCTCGCTGGTCGCATAGGCCAGTCCCATGCCGTAATGGCCTCGCGGGTCATAGGCGGGAAGTTCCAGCCCCTTGATCTCCATGGACACGTCGAGGGCGTTGAATTTTTCGGCTATTTTTTTCGCCCCCAGGGCCAGATCCCGGCCTCGCTGTGTGGAAAGGGTCGCGATTTCATAAATGACGGCAAGGGCGTCATCCGCCCGGCCGAAGTGCAGCCCGAAATCGTGCCGGCCGCTTTCGGTCAGTTCCATGGCCATGGCAATGACGCTGCCGCAGGTAATGG
>JBJKPT010000293.1:0-4869 GCA_046706045.1 Desulfobacterales bacterium | reverse complement strand
CCTAAATCACCACCTCCCGACCCCCCCCCCTCCGCCGGGGGGACCCGCCGTTCAAGGGTCGAAGGCGGGATCGGGGTCGGATCATCGATACCGATACCGATTTCGATCCCGAAAGAGACAGCTCAGAAATAATTGAGGCTTAAGGTGGGGGCATTGACTCGAAATCCATGATTCAAGGATTCAAAGGCCGAAACGATTCTTTTGAAAACCGGGACGGCGCGGGGCCTTGAATCGCTCGCGACTTCGTCCTTTTTTCGTTCATCGAAGGGGGATACCCGCCATGAAAGCCGCCGTCTACGAAAAATTCCAAACCCCGCTGACCCTTCGGAAGGTGCCCGATCCCGTGCCGCCGTTGCGTGGCGTGGTCCTTCGGGTCGGGGCAACCGGACTCTGCCGCAGCGATTGGCACGGCTGGATGGGCCATGACCCAACGATTTGCCTGCCCCATGTTCCCGGGCATGAACTTGCCGGAACCGTCGAAGCCGTTGGCAAGCATGTCTCCCTGTGGAAGATCGGCGACCGGGTGACGCTTCCTTTTGTTTGTGGCTGCGGCGTGTGTCCCCAGTGCATTTCCGGTAATCAACAGGTCTGCGACCGCCAGTTCCAGCCGGGTTTCACCCATTGGGGCGCGTTTGCCGAATACGTGGCGATCGACTATGCGGATGCCAACCTGGTCCGGTTGCCGGAATGGCTGGATGAGGTCACCGCGGCAAGCCTGGGCTGCCGGTTCGCGACCGCCTTTCGCGCAATGGTCGCGCAGGGGAGGGTCTCCGGAGGGCAATGGGTCGCGGTCCATGGTTGCGGCGGGGTGGGCCTTTCGGCCATCATGATTGCCAATGCGCTGGGCGCGCGTGTCGTTGCGATCGACATCACCGAGGAAAAGCTCGATTTCGCCCGATCCATCGGCGCGGTGGCAACGGTCAATGCCGCGACCGCGGGCAATGTGGTCGAGGCCGTCAAGGAGCTCACCCAGGGCGGGGCGCACGTCTCTATCGATGCCCTGGGCAGTGCCGCGACCTGCTTCAACTCCATCGCCAACCTGAGAAAACGCGGCCGGCACGTGCAGGTGGGCCTCATGGTGGCAGACCATCGCCATCCCGCCGTGCCCATGGACCAAGTCATTGCCGACGAACTCGAAATCGTGGGCAGTCATGGCATGCAGGCCTATGCGTACGATCGGCTCCTGGACATGATCCAGCACGGGAAAGTGCGGCCTCAAAAACTCATCGGAAAGACCATAAGCCTCGAAGCGGCGATGCAGGAACTGGTCGATATGAACAGTTTTCACGGAACCGGCGTCATGGTGATCGACCGGTTCTGATGCGGCGCCTTCACGGAAAACCGAATCGAGAAAAACGCGCGGTATAAGCCCCAGGAATCGTCCGCCGCCGGCGGTTTCACGGATTCATCCCATTGCGCTTGCGAACGGTTGTCGGGGAGGTGCCGAAACGGGCTCTGAACCATCGGGAAAAGTGGGAGCTGTCCGAAAAGCCGGATTCGTGGGCGATCGCCGTGACGGAGCGATCGGTATTGGTCAACAGCCAGCGCCCGTATCGCAGGCGGATGTCCCTGAAGTAGCAGAGGATGCTCCGACCGAAATGATCCTGGAAGAGCCGCTCCAATTGCCGGGTGCTCATGCTGACCGCGAGGGCGATGTTTTCCAATGAAAGGGGCTCACCGCCCAGGCTCTGTTCCATGAGGTAGACCGCTTTGCGCACCCGGGGGTCGAGGATGCTGGCATAGTCTCGGGTAAAGGGCATCTGCGGGTGATCGTGCGGGCGAACCCAGTCGAGCAGCAGGTGCCGAACCCCTTTCAGCGCCCGCTCTTTGCCCAGGTGCTGTGCGACCAGATACAGGGCCAGATCGACGGAAGACGCCCCTCCCGGGCAGGTGATACGATCCCCGTCCACGATGAATATCTCATCGGTCACCGGGATGGCGTCGGGGAATTCGTCGATGAAATCCTGGAAGTGATACCAGTGGATGCAGCATTTTCGGCCTTTCATCAGACCGGCCCGAACCAGGTAAAAGCTTCCCGTACAAAGCCCCGCCAATTTGGTTCCGCTCTCGGCCGCCCGCTGCAGATATCGCAACAGTTGGGGGTCATAGCGCCCACCTGATTTCAGCAGCCCCCCCACAATGACAACATAATCAAAACAGCGGGGGTCCTGGAGCGTCTGGTTGGGAATGACCTGAACCCCGGTGCTGGAGGTCACCGGTTCCCGCGTTGGGCCCATCACGGTCCAGGAACAAAGAATCTGGCGGCTATTATCCCCCACGTCACCGGCCTGTCGCAACACGTCCAAAAACCCGGAAAACGCGAGCAATGTGAAGTCGGGCGCCAGGAGAAAGCCGATGGAAAGCCGCTCGCCATTCTCTTTCCACTTTTCTTCAATTGAATCGAATAGTTGCATCTAGGCCCCATTCCCGTCCGCCGCCTGCGATGGCCACGGATGCCCCATCTTGGCATGTTTCCGGGCGTTGATTGCACGCGGTCCGGGAGGGTTTTATAGCACTTTTGTCTGAAATTTTCTTAAATTTTGTCGGCGAAGCGATCCTCCCGGCGATTCCGCGGATGCCATTCCATGTCGACCGGACCATTCGTTGACGAAACCGGTGCGCATGCCGTACCATGGGACCCATGGAAAAAATCCCGGAAGAGCTTCTTTTCGCCTTGCTCGATAACCCATATGAAAGCCTTATCTTGATCGACGCCGAAGGAATCGTTCGGTTCATGAGCAGTTCAAACGAAGGCGTCTACCCGGTTCCCGCCAAGGAAGCCATCGGAAAGCATATTCTGGAAGTCAGCCCCAAAACCCGTTTACCCCGGATTCTGGAAACAGGAAAGGCCGAGATCGGCCGCAGCATGGTTTTGAAGAGTAAAAACCGGGTAATCGCGCGGATTCCCTTGATCCACAACGGACGGATTGTGGGCGCGGCCGGAAAGCTCATGTTCATGAGCCCCCAAAAACTCAAGGAGCTTTACGAGCGCATCGAAAACCTGGAGATCAAGATCGATTTTTACCAGGATGAATTGAACCGGGTCTACGGCGGGCGCTATTCCTTTGACAGCATCATCGGCTGCTCCGAGCCGCTGCGCCGGGCCAAGGAACTGGCGCGGCAGGCGGCCGCAACCGATGCACCGGTGCTTCTCACCGGGGAGTCGGGCACCGGCAAAGAGCTCTTCGCCCATTCCATCCATCAGGCAAGCCGCCGCCGCAAACAAAATTTCGTCCGGATCAACTGCGCCGCCATCCCGACCGATCTGATCGAAGCGGAACTCTTCGGCTATGAACCCGGCGCGTTTACCGGGGCCAGGAGACAGGGCAAGGCCGGCAAATTCGAGCTGGCTCACAACGGGACGATCTTTCTGGACGAGATCGGCGACATGCCCATGGCCATGCAGGTCAAACTGATGCGCATTCTCGAAGAAAAGGAAGTGGAACGCCTCGGTTCGCGCAACCCCATGCCGATCAATTTCCGGGTGATCAGCGCCACCAACCGGGACCTCAAAAAAATGATCGACACGCAAGCCTTCCGGATGGATCTCTATTACCGGCTCAATGTCGTCCATATCCGGTTGCCGGCCCTGCGTGACATCCCTGAGGATATCCTCCCCATCTTTAAGCATTTCCTCCGAAAATTCTCCGTCGGGGAACGGCCGAAGATCAACGGGGTCACCCCCGAAGCCGTTGAAGCGATGAGGCGCTATTCCTGGCCCGGCAACAACCGGGAGCTGCGAAACGCCGTCGAGCGAGCCATGATCGTCTGCCAAGGCGAATCCGTCACCTGCGAGGACCTTCCCCTTGAAAAGTTCAAAACACCTCCACCGGAGATTTTTCCGGACCCGAACGCCGGGTCCCTGAAGGTGCGGATGGCACAAACCGAACGACAGGCCATCCTTCAGGCCCTTGCCCGTACCGGCAACAACCGGGCCGAAGCCGCCAGAATTCTCGATATCCATCGCACCGGCCTTTACCAGAAAATGAAAAAACACGGGATTCCATGACACGGTGTGCATAGGTTTCAATACATGTCGAATATTCTATACATACCGTCCATCCACGAATGCGCAATGTTTCGTGCGTTCAAGGCGGGAGGACGATTTGAACCGGAGCCATAGCGGGCTATTTCGAGGATTCCAATCGTAGCGCCCGACGCAGAAATCGCGGCCAAGGGCCATTTTGGCATGGACACCATCCTTGCAGACGGCGGCCATTGTTCAAAGCACCGTCGACCGGATTGGCGGAAAGTGTAGACGTTTCTCAACAGTATCCATCGTCAGACGATTTTTTCCCGTTTTCGAATTACCTTCAACATCCCGATATCACTTTATTTGTTTGAACATGTGCGAATTACCCCGACGCTGGCAGAGTTATTGCTGTATATAGGGGATTGGGTTTTGCCCCCTGTTCCCGTATTTCGGTTTTTGGGGTTTCGATCTCTGGATTCCGGATTTCTTTGGGCGTGAAATCCCGGCCCAGATCCTTAATCCCCGAATTTGGACCTTGAATTCGTTCTTGTTTTGCACCTCCACAGTTGATCGCAGCGCACGAGGAGAACCGCATGGAAATTAAGAAAGTTCTGGTGGTGGGATCCGGGTTGATGGGCAGCGGCATCGCGCAGGTCTGCGCCCAGGCCGGCATCGAGGTTTTCTTGAACGATCTCTCGGAAGATGCCTTGGCGCGTGCATGCAAGTCCATTGCCTGGTCGGTGGGAAAATTCGTGGAGAAGGGAAAACTTGAGGAAGACGCGCAAACCGACATGGACCGGATTACCACGGACACGCGCCTGGATGCCGCGGACGGCATCGAACTCGACATCGAGGCGGTTTTCGAAAATATCGAGTTGAAACAAGAGCTCTTCAAA
>JBJKPT010000292.1:0-1858 GCA_046706045.1 Desulfobacterales bacterium | reverse complement strand
TTCCGAAAGGCCGAAATGCTTCACCTTGCCTTCTTGAATCAGGTCCTTCACCGCTCCGGCCACGTCTTCGATCGGCACGTCCGGATCGACACGGTGTTGATAGAAGAGATCGATGGCATCCACCTTGAGCCGTTTGAGCGAGGCCTCGGCGACCGCCTTGATGTGCTCCGGCCGACTGTCCAGGCCCACCCATTTCGGGCCGCCGTTAGGGTCCAGCTTGAACCCGAACTTGGTGGCGACCACCACTTGCCCGCGGAAGGGGGAGAGGGCCTCGCCCACGAGTTCCTCGTTCGTGAACGGGCCGTAGACCTCGGCGGTGTCGAAGAAGGTGACGCCGCGTTCCACGGCGTTTCGGATCAGCGCGATCATCTCCTTCTTGTCCGCAGCCGGGCCGTAGCCAAAGCTCATCCCCATGCAGCCGAGCCCGAGGGCCGAAACCTCCAGGTTGCGGTTTCCCAATCTACGCGTTTGCATTGTATCGACTCCTGTTATTTGCTTTCTCGGGTTGCTTATCGTTCATTCCCGGATGAAATTCGTGATGACGACCTCTTCCCTGAGAGGAAGCGGCACACCGGCCTTTTTCCCGGCCTCCTTGCACTTCAGAAACCAGGCCATGTTTCTTGCCAGAATGCGCATGGACTGAAGTCCTTCCAGATCTTTTTGGACGTCTTCCGGCCGGACGCCGTGAACCATGTTCCAATACCGCGATGAGATGACCGGCATCTCCGATATGGTGAAATATTTGTTGATCTGATCGAATGCGGTCGTTGTCCCGGCCCTTCGTGCGGAAAGAACGGCCGCCGCCGGTTTCAGGTAAAAAGACTTTTTACCCCCCTGCAGATCCGCGTAAAACGCACGATCCATGAAAGACGTCATGGCGCCGGTCGCGGCGGCATAATGCACCGGCGATCCGAAAACGAATCCATCCGCATCCCCGGCCTTTTCAAGGAAATCGTTGACACGGTCCGAAAACGTGCAACGACCGGTCTCCGCGCATTTTTTGCATGCAACGCAGCCGGACATGGGCTCTGTTCCCACCTGAAAGATCTGGGTTTCAATCCCTTCCGCATTCAGCGTCGCCGCCACTTCTTCGAGTGCCGTGTACGTGCAGCCCTTGGCGTGGGGGCTGCCGTTGACCAGCAGGACATTCATGGTTTTCCCTTTCTTCCCTTCTCGTTGTCGGAATCATGGTCGCGGCCCCGTCTTCCAAGCCCGGCCGGCGGGGGTTCGCGCTTCGATACCGGTTGCGGCAACGACCACCGATCGTTGAAGCGCCGGGATGGCCGTATCGTAATCACGAAAGCGCGGCGGCAGGTAGCTCGATTCTGCCTGATTCTTGCCTGAAAGTCCGATGGCCTGAAAAAACTGGTTGCTTCCCGGGATGGGGCCGGCTACGGGATGGAAAACCAAGAGGCAACGATGCAAGAGCATACCGAGAAGCAAGGTATTGCGTACGGCGGCCTGGAGACCGCTCTCGAAACGTTGGGGAAGGGCATTGCCCGATGGACCGACACGGGCGACCAGCCCACGGCCGCCGTTCCGGGGTTGTCGCGCCATCGCCGGGAGGAACCGAGCCAGCCGACCCGGGCCCTGACCGCCATGAGCCCGCTGCAGCACCAGAAGTGGCTGCGTCTGAACGGGGCGCGGCGGTTGATGCTCACGCATCTCATGGATGCGGCGACCGCGGCCTTCGAGGTCGGCTACGAGAGCCCTTCCCAGTTCAGTCGGGAGTACAGCCGCCTGTTCGGGGCGCCACCATTGCGCGACATCACGAACTTAAGACAACTGTCAACCAGGAGCCTGTCGGACTTAGCGTGACTCTGCTACAAATTCGGGAAATCGGTCCATATTCCAATGG
>JBJKPT010000291.1:0-6052 GCA_046706045.1 Desulfobacterales bacterium | reverse complement strand
GGGCACTTGATGTCCAGGATGAATGGGAGGCCTGAATAAAGGGTGTCGGCGGCCGCCTGGTATGCCCCCATGAAAAGCCCCCAGATGGAGGTGCTGATCAGAATGTAGGCGGGGTACGGCATACCGGCGTCTCCCGGGTTGAGAACATTGGTTGCATTCATGAATACCCAGGAGATGATCCCCATCAGGGGAGAGATGAATATCCAGCCCACACTCAAAAAAGAGCGCCGGTAGGCGAACCAGAAATCCCGTTTGAAGAGCTGGAAAATGAGGTCCCGCGATCGGATCGCGTTACTTGCCATGGCGATCCATACGGCAAAAGGATTTTCATTCAGCCGGTAGTGCGGTTCATAGACGACAACGGTATCGTTTCTCATGGTGATGCCCCGGTGGTCGGCCGCCGCAAGGGCTGCGTCCCCGTGTTCCGGTCCATGGCGATGCGCGCGAATTGGATACGCCATCGGCATGGTCCCGGCCGCTTCGCTTCCCCCCACCGCGGGCGGCGGAGGCCCTTTTCCCTGGTTTAGCCTTGAGCGGGTGTGATCTTAACCGACATCGGAAATGAGAAGAGAAGCTTACCTTCCGGACGCCATGGTATGGCAGAAGGGCGGTCGGTTGTCAATAAACGGCGGCCGCCGCACACCCTTGGGACGGGATCCCCGGAGATGGCCTCAAGGCACGACCAGGTGCACCGGGACCGGAGAGCAACGTGCCACTTTCTCGGCGATGCGGCCGAGATCCGAAGGGTCGCCCGCCGTCGCCCCGTAACCCCGGCGGCTCAAGACGACCAAATCGGCGGGGATTTCCTCGATGGCCTTTAGGAACTGTTCGGCCGGCTCCCCCGTGACCAGGCGAAGTTTCAAGAACGGACAGGCCTTGAGCTCCTTCTCACAGAGTTCTTCCAGCCGCTTGCGGGCCTTTTCGATTTCCCAGTCCCGGAATTTGTTCAGGTGCTCGGTGCTCGGATAGCTGCCGTAGGCCGGATAGAGGGTGCAAAGATCCACGGCCACGTACATCAGCATGACCTCCGCGTTGAACTTCAGGGCGAGGGAGACCACCTGGGGCCCGGCGCTCAAGGAAACCTCCGATAGATCCGTCGGCCATAAAATGGTTTTGATTTCCATGGGACCTCCCTTCAATGGACCCGTTCCCGGACGAAATTGATGAGACTGCCGCTCAGAAGCACCCGGCGCTGTCGGTCGCTTAAGGCATGCCCCAACCGGAAGGTGCTTTTCTTGGTGGTGTTTCGAACCGTTACCGGCCGGTTTCCTTCGATCGCCGCGCGCACATCGTCCAGGACCAATTCGTCGTTCACATCGATGCGACCCCAGTCGGCGGGGTCCATAAAGGTCAAGGGCACGATGCCGAAGTTGACCAGGTTCTGCCAGTGGATCCGGGCAAACGACTTGGCCAGGACGGCCCGCAAACCCAGGTAGCGCGGAGCGAGGGCCGCATGCTCGCGGCTGGAGCCCTGGCCGTAATTTTCCCCGCCGACCACGAAAGAGCCCGTTTTCTGATAGGGCAGGGCCCGGTCGTGGTAGCCCGGATCGATCCGGCTGAAGGCAAAACGGCTGATCGCGGGGATGTTGCTCCGGAAGGGAAGCACCGCGGCACCGGCGGGGAGGATCTCGTCGGTGGAGACATTGTCCTCGACCTTGAGCAGCACGGGGCCGCCAAGGCTTGCCGGCAAGGGATCGAAGGCCGGCAGAGGCTTGATGTTCGGCCCGATTTCCAACTCCTGGGCGCCGGGATCGGCCTGCGGCGGCACCAGCATGTCGGTGTTGATCCGGTAGGTCTCCGGCTCGACGAACCGGGGATAGGGCATCCCCAGGGTGCGTGGATCCGTGATGACCCCGGTCAAGGCCGACGCCGCCGCGGTTTCCGGGCTGCAGAGGTAGACCTGGTCCTCGGGGGTCCCTGATCGGCCCGGGAAATTGCGCGGCACGGTGCGCAGGCTGATCCGGCCCGTGGCCGGGGCCTGGCCCATGCCGATGCAGCCGTTGCAGCCGGCCTGGTGAAAACGCGCGCCGGCATGAATCAGGTTCTCCATCAGGCCGAGGGCGATGAGGTTTTCGATGAGCTGCCGGGAGGTGGGGTTGATGTCGAAGGAAACCCCGTCGTGGACCTGCCGCCCGGCGACCATCAGGGCCGGCACGGCAAAATCGCGCAACCCCGGATTCGCCGACGAGCCGATGTAGGTCTGATAGATCGGGCGGCCGGCGACCGATTGCACGGGAACAACGTTCCCGGGGCTGCTGGGCAGCGCGATGAGCGGTTCGATCCGGCCGAGATCGATGGTGTCGTGCATGTCGTATTCGGCATCCGGATCGGCCGCAAGGGGTCTCCAGGCATCCTTCCGGCCCTGGGCGGCGAGAAACCGGCCCACCATCTCATCCGATGGAAAGACCGTGGTGGTCGCCCCCAGCTCGGCCCCCATGTTGGCGATCACGTGTCGGTCCATGGCCGTCAAGGTCGCCAATCCGGGACCGTGGTACTCAACGATCTTTCCCCGGCCGCCGTCCACGCCGTGGCGGCGCAGGACCTCGAGGATCACATCCTTCGCGCTCACCCATTCGGGGAGCCGGCCGACCAGTTCGATGCCCAAAACCTTGGGCATCTGGATATACATGGGCTCCCCGGCCATGGCCATGGCCACTTCGAGCCCGCCGGCTCCGATGGCGAGCATCCCCAGGGACCCCGCTGCGCAGGAATGGCTGTCCGAGCCGATCAAGCTCTTTCCGGGAACGCCGAAACGCTCCATGTGCACCGGGTGGCTTACCCCGTTGCCCGGCCGGCTGTACCAGATTCCGAACCGGCGGCAGGCGCTGCGTAAAAAGAGGTGATCGTCGGCGTTCCGGTAGTCGGTCTGCAAGAGGTTGTGATCGACGTATTGCGCCGATACCTCGGTCTTCACCCGGCCGATTCCCATGGCCTCGAATTCCAGCATCACCATGGTGCCGGTGGCATCCTGGGTAAGGCTCTGATCGATTTTGACCCCGATCTCCTCTCCCGGTACCATGCGGCCGTCCACCAGGTGTGCGGCGATCAGTTTTTGTGCGACGTTTTGGCTCATGACCAACCTCCTTAATTTACGGCAGGATGAGTGGCCCCGCCGTTTCGTCACCGTTGACGGAGGTTAGCGGGTCGACGCAAACGGTGGGCTCGTTTGTTTCTGGAGGCAAGGACGGACCGGCATGCCGACGGCAGCAAGAAAAACCCCAAACAAAGACAGGTCCCGCGCGTGCCCCGGAAGACCGTCCGACCGATATCCGTTACAAAATGGATACGAAGCCGGCGCTTTTCAACCGGCCCGAAACCGGAGACGGTCGTTGCCTGTCGCCGGAATAATGTCTATAATCCTCACGAGTGCCCTCGAACGAAAGACAACCAACGCAGACGACCGGGTGGCGATGCGCCCTCTGGCGAAAGGCTTTTTCACCATGACCACCTCAAGCAAAAACGAATCCGAGTCGCACGACGACCGTCGGCTGCCGATCTGCCTTCTGGCGCCCGAATGGGCGGAGCATGCCCGGTTCGATAACGACCAGGATGCCTGCGACGACGGCCGCGCCGCCATCACCTGCGGCCGCCGCTCCGGCGAAAAGCCGTGCACGATCGCTTGAGCGCCCGAAACAGGATCCATCCATGGATAAAGACGACCGGCCCAGGAAGCCTCCCTTGCAACCGCGGAACTGCAAGGTCGAAACCGAACTCACCTTTGATATCCTCGATAAGCCCGGCCGGAAAGGCGTCCGGCAGCCGGTCGGCGACGAGCGGCCCGCCGAAGCGTACCGCCTGGCCGACTTGAAAGCGGCCGCCGAACGCTCCGAGACCGAGATCGATTTTTTTGAGGACACGGAAGAAGGAGAGATAAATCGTCTGTCCGACATCGGGTTCGAAGGCAGGGGGTCCACGGCCCGGTTCGAACCGCAATCGCCGGCGCCGTCGGATGAAACCGAAAAAATTCTGCCCGGGGCCGCCGGGGACCGGTTGCCGGAGCATTCGCCACCCCGGGAAGGGCTCGATTCCGTGGTGTCGGCGGCGCAACCGCCGACGGGTTCTTTAACCGATGCTTCCGATCACCGGCCCCCGCCCCTGGAACGAGGCGGGGAAACGGCCGGCCGCCAAGGGGAGAGCCGACACGAGGCAGCGATCATCCTCACGCTCCGGCAAATCCGCCTCCGCGCGCTCTGGCCGGTGCTTGCCGCCTCGGTTTCCCTGGCATTGAGCGGGACCCTTCTCTATTTTTATTTTTTCTCCTGACACAACCGCTCGATGCACGCTTCCAGGTCTTTGATCTTGATCGGTTTGGTGAAGAAATCGTCCACTTTTTCCCGCAGGGCCTCGATGGCGGCGTCAAGGCTCGCAAACGCGGTGATCATGATCACCTTGATGTCCGGCGACTCGGCTTTGACCCGGCGCAACACCTCCATGCCGTCGATCCCCTTCATCTTGAAGTCCGTGATGACCACGTCGAATTTCTCTTCTTTGAGCCGCTTCAGGGCCGGGCCGGCGTTCATGAACGTTTCCACGGCGTAGCCGTCTTTTTCCAGCACCGCATGGATCATTTTGCCCACAATGTTTTCGTCGTCACTGACCATGATTCGATGAGCGCTCATTTTTTGCCTTCTCCTGTTCGCTATAAATGGGAAGCTCCACCGTGAAGGTTGTGCCGATACCGACCTCGCTGTTCACGCGGATCGCGCCGTTGTGATTTTTCACGATGCCGTAGCTGATCGATAATCCCAGGCCCGTTCCGTCCGCCCCCTTTGTCGAGAAGAAGGGGTCGAAAATGTGTGGAAGCTGCTGGGGCGAAATCCCGGCACCGGTGTCGGCGATATCCACTTCGAGGAATCCTTTTTTTTCGGACAGGCGCGTGGCGATGGACACCCGGTCTCCGGGGACACAGACCTGAACGGCGTTGGTGATCAGGTTGATCAACACCTCCTGGATCTGATTCAGGTCGATGAACACCATGGGAAGATCGGACGCGAGGTCGAGACCGAGATCGAGGTTGCTGACGGTGATCATGTTCTGAACCAGCTTCAGGGTCTTTTGAATCAGGCCGTTCAAATCGGTCGGCTTGAGATTTGCCTTCCGGGGCTTGGAAAAATCCAGAAGATTTTTCACGATTTCCTGGATCCGCTCGGTTTCCGCCTCGATGTTTTTCAGATACTCCTTTCGCTCGGTGGGACTCAAGCCCTCGTCCAGGTACTGGCCGGTCTGGGCGAGCATGGAGATGTTGTTCAACGGATTGCCGAGTTCGTGGGCCACCCCAGCGGTGAGAATTCCGATGGAGGCCAGTTTCCGGGATTGGATGATCTGCTCTTCCCGGTTTTTCAGCTCATCGGACATGGCGTTGATCGCTTTGATGGCCGCCCCCACCTCGTCTTCGGGGATGCTGGATTCGACCTTGCTGAAATTGCCCTCGGATATGGAATGGGCCACGTCCTCGATCTTTTTCAGCGAATGCAGGATCTTGAGAAAAAGATAGTGACTGACACCGATGGCCGTCAGGACGAAGACGACCAGCGAATAAAAGAGCCAGCGCCGGGAATCGGTGATGATGGTGTTGACCTTCTCCCGTTCGAGGTGCGTGATCTGCTCGGAATAATCCCGTAAATCCCGGCCGGCCTCGCGGACACTGTCTTGAACGCCGCGGTCCCCCCAGTCCTGGAATTTGATCTCTTCGATGGCGGCCTGGTATTTTTCCAGGCTGTCTTTCAGCCGGGCGAAATTTTTGGTTCCCGTGGCCTTGATGATGTCCATGCGGGCCTGGTTGATCATCTGCAACGCGTAATCGAGCCTGTCCTTGATGGCGTCCAGCGCTTCGTCGTCCCGATACAGGAAAAAATTTTTCTCGGAAAGACGCATTTCCAGAAACGTGGCGTTCAGATCGTCGGCGATTTCCACGAAGTGGAACTTGGTCAGCACCAGGTTCACGTTCTGGTAGGCAAAAAAACCGATCAGGGCGATCAGGACAATGTAAAACAGGTTGGCAACGACCGTTTTTTGAACGATTTTCATAGCGTTGTCTTCAACCTCGCCCCGA
>JBJKPT010000290.1:0-4502 GCA_046706045.1 Desulfobacterales bacterium | reverse complement strand
AAGACCTGAGCGGCCGTCCCGAAAAAGGATCGACATTTCAGGATCCATGGTTATTTAGTGTGCGTCGCAGAATGGCTCTTTTACGCGAGTTCTGCATTGGCCGGCCGATTTGAATCCTTGAAACAGCCCAAGCGATGTTCCCGGTTCAAATCGTCCGTCCGCCATGAGCTCACGCAAAAGGGCCTTTGCTGGAACGAACAGATCGGAAGCTATCTCAAAATCGGGATGTCGGGTCCAGTTCAAGACGAGCCGGGAATCCGACCGGCGGCATCCGCGGGCCGGACGAGAAGCGGGGACGGGACCCGGATCCCATATCGGACGAAAAGACTTTTTTGAGACGGCTTCCCCTTGGTTTTGCATTTTAAAATAAGGAAATAAGACCATGGATCCACGGCTGCACTCTGCATATTCGGAACAAACGGATGCCTGGGACGCCTTTTTCGCGTCTTTGAGCACCTCCATAGACCAATTGGAAGAGGATATCGACGAAGCCGAAGCGATGTCCGGCCTATGTCGGCAGGAATGGTGCGAGGCCACCGAGCACGTCTTCGACGAACTCAACAACGCCCTGTTTTCCATCAGCGAGCCGCGTTGGAACCCTGCGGAGAGTTCCCGGCGCATCAAAAGGCTTAAACTCCGGCTTCACGACGCCTACGCCCGGTTCCGTAGCGTGCCGGGTCATGCTTAATTGCCCTCCGGCGGAACCGTTGGCATATCGGCGGTTCCGCCGCTCGCCCGGCGGGTGCTTCCCCCCCCCTCGTCGACGGATGCCTTGGAGATGGGATTCGACCCCGCCTCTCCGCAGGATGCCCGACGCGCCCGGCCGCGGCGCCACGGTTTGATCTGTCGATGGTCGCAGCCGCAGGAGACCAGCGACAAGGTCCAGGAGTTCACCAAGCCCCTTCGAATCTCGGGTCGATCCTTCTACGCGTGCAGGGCGGCCAGTTCGTTTCCCCAATCCACGGACCGTTTGAAAGCGGTCCGGACCTTGGTCTCGTCCAGGTTGAGTTGCCGGATCATCGTTTCGGCATCGGCCCATCGGGCCTCTTCAAAGTCCCGGGAAAGCTGCAGCAGCGGCTGATATTCGTTGTTCGGGTCCCCGCATAAGGCTGCCTTGATTTTGTTTTCAATGGGCAGGTGCGTGACGATTTCCGTCATCGGTATTCCAAGCATGGCATCGATCAGGGAAAACAGCCCCAGAAGGTGGAGGCTGTCCGGATCGAATCCCCAGAAGTCATGATCCCGGGCGATGAGTTCCAAGAATTTGGCCCGTTGGGCCGAAAGCATCACCAGATCCGAAGCCTCCTTTCGCTGATTGACATCGGTAAGCAGTACCACCCGGAGCCAATTTTTCATCTTGCGCCATCCGAGGATCGTGATGGCCTGGGAAATGGATTTGATTTTCCGGGGAAAGCCGAAGGCCGCGGAATTCAGATAGGAAAGAAGCCGAAAGCTGATGGAGACATCGGCCTGGATGGTTTCCGCCAGTTTCCGGAAATTCGGCTCCTCGGCTTCCAGCATGCGCAGCAATTGAAATCGCGCCACTTCGTTTGAAGATAACTTCCGGATCTTGATCTCGTCCGGGGTTTTGAAAAAGGAGCCGCAAAAAAGGCCGAATCCCAAATCCCGGTACATGTCGAGCCATTTGGAATGCGCCACGCGCAAGGCCATCCGCATGGCCGGGTAGGCCCGTGCGGCCTCCATAATGGACGCCAATTCGTCCTTACGCCGCTCGGTGATATCGACGCCGAGGATATCGGCCAGGCAATGGAGCGGCGCAGCGGCGGGACTGCCGGTGAAACCGGCCACGGCAACGAGGTATCCGTCGGATTTCAGCCGCGCCAGGGATGCCACGAGTTCCGGCCGCGGATTTTTCATTTCGGCGATTTTCACCACGGCCAGAAGCGGCGGGAGGGCATAGGGCATGTTGCCCAGGATGCCTTTTTCGTTGAAGTCGACGACGATTTTTTTCCCGCGCTCGACGATTTGTTGCAATCCAAGGTAGGCGCTGGCGGCCACGTTGCACGCGATGGTGTCGTTTCCCACGAGGCCGGCCGGGGGCCCGGCTTCGGTTCCGACACAGAACAGCTCGTAGCCCCACAGGCGCAGATTGTCGTCGAAAATCGGCTGGCGGGCGATGGATATCGAATCCTGGATGGTTTCCACCGATGCAGTGGGGGGCATGGGAATCTCTCCGAGATTCAATTCAAGGTTCGGGAGCCTTCTGAATTTTTACCGATGACGAATGGCGAATGACCAATGATCCCTATTTCCAGACGAGGGGGGCCACGTTCCAGATCCGCGCGGCGTATTCCAGCACGGAGCGGTCGCTGGAAAATTTCCCCATGCGGGCGGTGATCGCGATGGCCCGGCGGGTCCACTCCTCCGGATTGAGAAAGAGCCGGCTTACCGTTTCCTGGGTATCCACGTAGCTGCGGTAGTCGGCGAGCGTCATGTACCGGTCGGCATCCGGTCCCCGGCCGAGCAGCCCCTGGACGATCGGGGAAAAAAGCCCCGGTGTCTCGGGGCAAAAATGGTTCGAATCGATCAGGTCGAGAACCTCTTGCAGTTCCGCGTCGTTTTTGCAATAGGGTTCGGGATCGTAGCCCCTGCCGCGCAGGGCCGTGACCGCATCGGCCGTCAATCCGAAGATGAAGATGTTTTCGCGGCCGACCTCTTCCCGTATTTCCACGTTGGCGCCATCCAGGGTTCCGATGATCAGCGCGCCGTTCAAGGCCATCTTCATGTTGCCCGTGCCCGATGCCTCCATGCCCGCGGTGGAGATCTGTTCGGAGAGATCCGCGGCCGGGATGACTTTTTCCGCCTGGGATACGCAGTAATTGGGCAAAAAAGCCACCCGGAGCCGCCCGCGGACCTCGGGGGCGTTGTTGACGGTGTCGGCGACCGACGTGATCAGCTTGATGATCTGCTTGGCCTGCCGGTAGGAGGGTGCGGCCTTTCCGGCGAAAAAGACCGTTCGCGGCACCATCGGGGCCTCGGGATCGGTTCGGATGCGGTGGTAGAGGGTGATCACATGAAGGACGTTCAGCAACTGGCGCTTGTATTCGTGGATGCGTTTGACCTGCACGTCGAAGAGGGTGTCCGGGTTTACCCCGAGCCGGATTTTCCGAAGGACGTAGCGGGCCAGCCGTTTCTTGTTTTCCCGCCGGACCGCCTGCCAGGCCCGGCGGAAATCCGCATCGTCGGCATAGGGGAGAAGGGCCTCGAGTCGCTTCAGGTCGCAGATCCAATCCGGGCCGATCGTCGAGGTGATCAGTTGCGAGAGCCCGGGGTTGGCCTGGTGGAGCCAGCGCCGGGGGCTGATCCCGTTGGTGACGTTGGTGAACCGGCCCGGAAAGACATGGTCGAAATCCCTGAACAACTCCGTCTTCAAAATGTGGGAGTGGAGCTCGGCCACGCCGTTGACCGCGTGGCTGCCGATGATGGCCAGATGAGCCATCCGCACCCGGCGGATCTCGCCTTCCTGAATGATGGAAAGCCGCGCCAAGAGATCCGGCGCTTCGGGATAACGCCGGGCCAGGGCTTCGAGAAACCGGCGGTTGATCTCGTAAATGATCTCCAGGTGCCGGGGCAGCAGATGATCGAAGAGGTCCACCGGCCAGGACTCCAGCGCTTCGGGCATCACGGTGTGGTTCGTATAGGCAAAGGTCTGTTCACAGACGGTCCAGGCCTCGTCCCAGTCGAGTTTTTCATCGTCCATCAAAAGCCGCATCAGTTCGGCGATGGCGATGGCCGGATGGGTGTCGTTTAGCTGGATCGCCACGAAATTGTGGAAATCGAGGTAGGATTCGCTCTGCTTCCGATAGCGCCGGAGAATGTCCGCAAGCGTCGCCGCCACGAAAAAATACTGCTGTTTGAGTCGCAGCTCCTTTCCGGAGACGGCTTCGTCGCTGGGGTAGAGGACCCTGGAGATGGTCTCGCTTTTCACCTTGGCCTCGACGGCACCGATGTAATCGCCCTGATTGAAATGTTCGAGGTTGAACTCCCGGCTGGATTGGGCCGTCCACAACCGCATGTTGGTGACGTATTCGTCACCGAAACCGGGAACAAGGATGTCGCACGCCACGGCCACCACCACTTCGCCTTCCACCCACCGGTAGCGCCGGTTGCCGTCGGTGTCGATGTAGGACTCGCTTCGGGCGTAGAAACGGATGGGCCCCTCCATCGGGCGTCGTCGTATTTCGTAGGGATTGCCACGCCGCATCCAGTTGTCGCTTTGCTCGCGCTGGTATCCGTTTTCGATCACCTGATGGAAAATGCCGTAGTCGTACCGGATGCCGTAACCGTAGCCGGGCAGGTTGCGGCAGGCCATGGAATCCATGTAGCAGGAGGCGAGACGGCCCAGGCCGCCGTTTCCAAGCCCCGCATCCCATTCCTCTTCTTCCAGTTCGTCAAGGTCGAAACCGAGGACTTCGACGGCTTGGCGGGCCTCATCCATCATGTTCAAGCTGACCCGGTAGTATATTAGAAACCCGCCCGCA
>JBJKPT010000289.1:0-14824 GCA_046706045.1 Desulfobacterales bacterium | reverse complement strand
GCTTTGCATCGGAAAGCCGTTCATGGCCCGGGAAGGCGTTTTCAAAGAGCCGGATGCGATCCTCGACTGGCACCCCTGGTCTTACAACTCCGCCAATTACGACACCTGCAACGCCTACTTCAACGTCAAGTATCACTTTCACGGCGCCGCGGCCCATGGAAACGCCCCGTGGATGGGAAAAAGCGCCCTGGACGCGGCCGTGCTGATGGCCCACGCGATCGAACTGCTTCGGGAGCATATCCCGCCGGGAAGCGAGGATGCGGCAACGACCCTCAACTACACCTTTTCGGATGTCGGGCCGAGCTACCCCAGCGTGGTTCCGGACCGGTCGACCCTCTGGGTGATCGGCCGCATGAAAAACGCCGCGGCCATGGCCAGGGTCATGGCCCGCATCGATCGCTGTGCCGAGGGGGCAAGCCTTGCGACCGGCACCGGTTGGCGGAAGGAATTCATCACCGCCACGCACGAGAAAATTCCGAACAAGATCCTCTCTGAAGTACTTTACCGGAATTTCACCGACATCGGGCCTCCGGCCTTCAGCCCGGAAGAAGACGCCCATGCCCGGGCCCAACAGCGGGAGGCGGGCGCGAACGAAACCGGTCTTTCCAAGACCATCGGCCCGTTTGCGCCCGGCGCTTCCGCGGTGACGGACAACTCCGAGTACAGCTGGTTTGCGCCCTTTGCCATGGTCTGGGTGGCCTTGGCCCCCCCGGATCTGGGATGGCACAACCGCTACGTGGCCGAAAATGCGGGAGCCCCCATGGGAAAAAAGGTCATGAAGACCGCGGCCAAGGTCCTCGCCAGTTCCATGGCGGAGCTTTTTTGCCGGCCGGAAATCCTTTCCCGTGCCCGACAGGAGCTCGAGGAACGCTTGTCCGGCCGGGATTACCAAGACCTGCTCCCCCGGGAGGCCCGCGCGCCCGTGAGCGGCCTCTTTTGATCCAAGATCATTCGCATCGATAAAATCCTTGACAGAGGAAAGGGCGGGGGATAAAAGCTGACCAAGAATCTGACTCATGGTCAAACTATGAGTCAGGTTCGGATTGACCCCGTCTTTTCCATCGTCTCATCCACCATCACGGGTGCACGGCCCCGGGGTGCATCCGGTTTCCCGTCGAGGTAACCGCCCGGGCGATGCCACAGGAGATCGTACCCAAATGGATGGCTTGTCGACCGAATATCTTTTCTACCAGACCCGAAAAAAGCTCCCCGTGATCCAGAAGACCGAAGGCATTACCATGTGGGATCGGACGGGGAAGTCTTACATCGACGGCAGCTCCGGTGCGGTGATTTCAAACATCGGCCACGGGAATCCCCGGGTTCTCGAGGCGATCAAGGCTCAGGCCGAAGAGACGTTTTTTGCCTACCGGACGCATTTCGAAAACGCCCCCGCCATCCGGTTGGCCCAGAAACTCGTGGAGCACACCGCTTCCCACCTCGACCGGGTCTTTTACGTCTCGGGCGGATCCGAAGCCGTGGAATCGGCCATGAAACTCTGCCGGCAATACTTCTGGAACTCCGGCGAGGGGTCCCGGTACAAGTTCATCAGCCGAAGCCCTTCCTATCACGGGTGCACCCTGGGCGCGCTTTCCATCACCTCCTACGCGCCCCTGGAAATTCCGTTCCGGCCGATTGTCCAGGCGTCTCCGAAGATTCCGGCGCCCTACTGCTACCGCTGTCCCTATCACCGGACCTACCCGGCCTGCGGGCTGGAATGCGCATGGGCACTGGAAAAGACGATTCTCCAGGAAGGCGCCGACAACATCGCCGCTTTCGTTGCCGAGCCCATCGGCGGAGCGACCACCGGCGCGCTCGTGCCTCCCGAAGACTACTTCGGCGTGATTCAGAAGATCTGCGGCAAGTACGGCATCATGCTCATCCTGGACGAGGTGATGACCGGCTTCGGACGAACCGGAAAGCTCTTTGCGTACGAACACTGGGGAGTCCAGGCGGATATCCTCGCCTTATCCAAAGGCATGGCGTCGGGGTATTTTCCCCTGGGGGCCGTGCTCACCCGCCGGTCGATCGTGGACGAGGTGGTGGACAAGGGCGGCTTCGCCCACGGGTTCACCTATGCCGGAAACCCCATGGCCTGCGCCGTGGGGCTGGAAGTCTTCAACATCATCCTCGAAGAGAACCTCACGGCGAACTCGGCCCGGGTCGGCGAAACCCTCATGGCCGGACTTCTCGGACTCAAAGAGAAATACCCGATTATCGGCGACGTCCGGGGCCGGGGTCTTTTGCTGGGCGTGGAACTGGTCCGCGACAACCAACGGCGGACACCGTTTCCCCCGGAAAAGAACATGCATCTGCAGATCGCCGACGAGGCTTTTGACGAGGGGCTGATCGTCTACCCGCGACGATCCATCCACGGCTTGTCCGGAGATCATTTTCTTGTGGCGCCGCCGTTGATCACCACGGAAAGCGATTCGGACGAAATCGTGAATCGATTGGATCGCGCCTTTGAAAGGCTGATGAAGAAACTTTGATTCCGTACGTGTGGCGGAATTGCCGGGAAAGGAGGTGAGGCCCGCACCGCGGTGATCGTCCGGTTTTATCGAGGTAATCATTTGGACCCATGGATTCGAGGAGGAAGGAATGGTTAAAAAATCGATAGTTGCGGCCATTGTGGTGTTGGCGCTCATTGCCCTGCCCCGTTTTGCCAGGGCCGACGATTTGAACGCCATCAAGAAGGCCGGAGAGATGAAGATCGCCATGAGCGGGGCCTACCCGCCCTTTAGTTTCATCAACGAGAACAACCAGGTGGTGGGTTTCGATGCGTCCATCGGCAGTGAGATCGCCCGGCGGCTGGGGGTCAAGCCGGTGCTCGTCACCACCGCGTGGGACGGCATTCTGGCCGGACTGCTGGCGCACAAATACGATTGCATCTGCGGCAGCATGACCATTACCCCGAAACGCGAGGAGGCGGTCGATTTCGTGGGGCCGTACTACCGGAGCGGCCGCGGGATTTTCATTCGCAAGGACGAAAACTTTACCCGGCTGCAGGACCTGAAGGGCAAAGTCGTGGGCGTCACCCTCGGGGAAACCCACGAGGTATGGGCCCGGAAACAGCCCGGCTGGGAGGTGCAGACCTTCAAGGGACTGCCCGAATTGCTCCTTGGACTTCGGAACCATCGGCTCTCCGCCATCGTGATCGACGCCATTCCAGGGCTTTTGGCCATGAAGAAAGGCGAGCCGATCAAACGGATGGAGGTGCCCAATATCAGCGGCGACAATGTTGAAATCGGCATCGCCATCCGCAAGGGCAATCCGGAACTCAAGCAGGCCATGCAAAAAGCCCTGGACGATATGATGGCCGACGGAACGTATAAGAAAATCTGCATGAAGTGGATCGGATACGACATCCGCTAGAGGAAAGCGCGCCCATCCACCGATCCTTTGGCATGATCCCGGCGACGGGCAAACGGTTTGGGCGGCCAAGCCGTTTGCCCGCCCCGTACACACGGGAAAATACAGGATGGTGAAATCATGAAATTCATCTACGGGAAAAATACCTGGCCCGAGATCCGGGACGCGGACAAAGACCGGGTGGTGATCCTGCCGGTGGGCGCCATGGAGGATCACGGACCGCACCTGCCCCTGGACACGGACAATCTCATCGTTTCCCGGATCGCCGCGGCCGTGGCCGAGGCCTTGCCCGAAGAGGTGTTCCTGCTGCCCCTGGTTCCCTTCGGTTTCAACGAACACCACAAGGATTTTCCCGGGGTCATCTACATCCAGCCGGAAACCCTGCTCGCCTTTGTCGTGGATGTGCTGCGGTCCCTGGCCCACCACGGGTTCCGGCGGATGCTGCTTTTGAACGGACACGGCTCCAATCACCCGGTGCTGGACCTGGCGGCTCGAAAAGCCGTGATCGACACGGAATCGCTCTGCGTGTCGGCGTCCTACTGGAACCTGATGCCCGAGTCCCTGGCACGTCTTCGCCGTTCGCCCGCCGGCGGGATGGCTCATGCCGGAGAACTCGAAACCTCCCTTTATCTTTACTTCGACCCGTCGACCGTCCGTTTGGATCTGGCAAAGACCGCGATCGTTCATGACGAGAAGAGCCGCTATTTTTCCTTAGACCTCATGGGCGGGGCCCGGGCCATGGTGATGCGATGGTGGTCGGCCCAGACCGAAGACGGCACCATGGGGGATCCTTCCGTGGCCGATGCCGACCGGGGAAGGCGGTTTTTCGAGGCGGCCGTAAACGAGACCATCGGGCTGGTGCGCGAGATTCGGCAGCTTCCGCACCGGGCTCGCCGCGATCATCATGGGGGACGGTAAATGGACTTCGCCTTGATGGGAAAGGTGTTTATTTATTTTGCCGAGGCGGCGTGGGTGACCGTGGAGATCTCCTTTTTGTCCCTTTGCCTGGGGCTTTTTCTCGGAGCGGTCGCCGCCCTGGCAAAGCTATCCCCCAGGCTGTTTCTCCAGCTACCGGCGCGAATCTATATCAGCATTTTCCGCGGCACGCCCTGCCTGATCCAACTCTTCGTTCTCTATTTCGGCGGTCCCCAGATCGGCATTCAGCTCGATCCGTTTCAGGCCGGTGCGATCGGCCTCGGCCTCAACATCGGTGCCTACATGGCCGAGTCCATCCGCGGGGCGATCGTCGCCGTTGACCGGGGCCAGATGGAAGCGGCCCGGTCCCTGGGATTGAGCAAGACCCAGGCCATGGTGCGGGTGATCCTGCCCCAGGCGGCCGGCCTGATGATCCGCCCCCTGGGGATCAACACCATCGCCCTGATCAAGGGCTCCTCCCTGGTTTCGACCATTTCGGTGCTGGAGCTGACCTATACGGCCCAGCGGTTCATCGGGTCCACGTACCGGCCTTTTGAGATGTTCATCATGGCCGCCGCCTTTTACCTGGCGATCATTTCCGTCTCCTCCACGGTCATCCGGAAGCTGGACCGGCATTACGCCCTGCTCAGTTGATCCCGGGCACGCCCGGGGCCGGGCCGCCGTACCGGGTTTGCTCAAAAAATGGAGCCCAGCGTTTTCTTTGCCTCAACCCATGCCAAATAAGGATCGCGCCCGATGCCGGCATTGAAATTCAGCGTAGTGTTCACCTACTACCGCTACCTGCTGGACGGTACCTTCTGGACCGTGGTTCTTTGCGTATTTTCCAGTTTTTTCAGTCTGGCGGGCGGAGTGCCCCTGGCCGTCGGGAGCATCGCGAAGAACCG
This sequence comes from Desulfobacterales bacterium, assembly GCA_046706045.1. Classification (GTDB taxonomy): domain Bacteria; phylum Desulfobacterota; class Desulfobacteria; order Desulfobacterales; family JBDRRP01; genus JBJKPT01. Next base: position 9,635 of record JBJKPT010000289.1, on the reverse strand, counting down.
GTTGATCCAGTGGCCCGTCGCGTTCTTTCTCTGGCTTTTCCAGGGTACCCCCCTTCTTCTTCAGCTTTTTCTCATCTATTTCGGCCTTCCCGCGGTGGGCATATACTTCAGTCCCATGGTCAGCGGCATCCTCGGGTTGAGCCTCCACTATGCCGCCTACAACACCGATGTCATGCGGGCCGGCATCCAGGCCATCGAACGGGGCCAGCACGAAGCCGCCAGAAGCCTCGGCCTCAGCCGGGCCCAGACGCTGCGCAAGGTCGTCGTGCCCCAGGCGCTTCGCAACGTAACGCCGGCCCTCGGAAACAACCTCATTTCGCTTCTGAAGGAATCGGCCCTGGTTTCCGTCATCACGGTGCCGGAGCTCACCCTTTCGGCCCAGCGCGCCATCAGCGAGACCTTCCGGCCCTTCGAATTCTATCTCGCCGCCGGTGTCATTTATTATCTCATCAACGCCGTCCTGGAAGTCATTTTGAAACAGGTGGAATTGAAAACCGCCAAGTCTCGCTGAATGGGGAGGAGATCATGATCAAAGTGGTCGACGTTCATAAATTCTTCGGATCCCACGAAGTGCTGCGGGGCATCGATCTCGACGTGGACCGGGGCAAGATCCTGGTGATCATCGGTCCCAGCGGATCGGGGAAAAGCACACTGCTCCGGGCCATCAATCACCTGGAGACCGTTGACCGGGGCGAGATCTGGGTCGATGGGATCCAGGTCAACCTCCCCTTGCGCGGAAGGAAGTTCGAAAAGCACATCAATCGGGTCCGGCAACAGATGGGAATGGTCTTCCAGCACTTCAACCTGTTTCCCCACATGACGGTTCTTGAAAACATCATCATGGCGCCGGTCTTGTTGAAAAAGATACCGAAGAAGGAAGCCGTGGAGCTCGCCCGCCCGCTGCTCGAGAAGGTGGGTCTTCTCGACCGGATCGACTACTACCCGGCACGTCTTTCCGGGGGGCAGAAGCAGCGGGTCGCCATCGCCCGGGCCCTGGCCATGCAGCCCAAGGTCATGCTTTTTGACGAGGTCACCTCCGCCCTGGATCCGGAGCTGGTCGTGGAAGTGAACCGGGTCATGAAACGCCTTGCCGAAGAGCACATGACCATGATCATCGTGACCCACGAGATGCGTTTCGCCGCCGAGGTCGCCGATCACGTGATTTTCATGGCCGACGGCCTCATCGTCGAACAGGGTCCCCCCAAGCAGATTTTCTCCAATCCGGTTCAGGACCGGACCCGCCGGTTTCTGATGGAGGTCTTCAATTGAGAAGCAAAATCAGCACCCCCGAAGACCTGAGGGCGCACTTTCGAAGCGGGCAGACCATCATGGTGGGCGGGTTCGGCGTGCCCGGGACCCCGTTTTGCCTGCTGGACATTCTTCTCGAAAGCGGCGTCACGGGGCTCACCCTGATCAAGAACGAAGCCAACGAAGCCGGCATGGGGGTCTCAACGCTCATCGAAGCCGGCCGGGTGAAGAAGCTCGCCATCTCCCACCTGGGACTCAACGCCGTGGCGGTGGCAATGATGAACCGGGGCGAGATCGAGCTCGAGTTCTTCCCCCAGGGGATCCTCGCGGAGAAGATCCGCGCCGGCGGGGCCGGATTGTTCGGTTTTCTCACCGATATCGGCATCGACACCATCATTCGTGAGAACAAGCAGGTGATCACCCTGGACGGCCGGCCCCTGATCCTGGAACCGGCGCTTCGTGCGGACATCGCCTTGATCCACGCGGGCGTTGGCGATCCGGAGGCAAACCTCGTCTACGAAAAAAGTGCGCGGAATTTCAATCCCCTGATGGCGACGGCCGCCGACACGGTGATCGCCGAAGTGGAGCGGATCGTCGACACCGGGGCGCTCGCCCCCGATGCCGTCCACACCCCCGGCGCGTTCGTGGACCATTTGCTTTTCATCGACCGATTGACCGAAGCATACGGAGTGCTCAAACACCATGTCCGATAAGGAACGGATTGCGCGCCGCGCGGCCGAAGAAGTCCGGCCCGGGCAGGTCATCAACCTGGGGATCGGCATTCCCACGGCGATCCTCGACTTTTTGCCCGAAACGATGCCCGTCTGGGTGCATTCGGAAAACGGCGTACTCGGCGTGGACCGCCCCTGTGCCCGCGGCACGGAGGATCGAAACCTCATCGACGCCGGCGGCGCCTATGTCGGGGTAAGGCCCGGCGCGGCGTTTGTGGACAGCGCGCTTTCCTTTGCCCTGGTCCGGGGCGGACGCCTGGACATCGCGTTTCTGGGCGCCTTGGAAATATCGGGAAGCGGGGAACTCGCCAACTGGATCATTCCCGGAAAATTTTCCCCGGGGATCGGCGGGGGGATGGAGCTGGCGCAAAAGGCCAAACGGGTCATCGTCACCACCACCCACACGGCCCGGGACGGGAAACCCAAGATCGTCGAGCGTTGCACCCTTCCCCTGACGGCAAAAGGATGCGTGGATACGATCATCACCGAGATGGCCGTGATGGAAATCCGGGAAGGAGCGTTGCCCCTGGTCCCGGTGATGCCGGTGCCCACCCTGGTCGTGGTCGTGGATAAAACCCCCGCGGCCCGCGAGGTCCCGGATCCCGTCCCGGTCTGGCACCCGGCGTCGGCGCGCGGTGCCCGCCCGAAACCGTAAAGGCGCGGAGGGCGTCAAGGGGGGGTGTTCTTTTCGCTTCTTTTTTCGAATTTTTGGAGGCGTTCCATGCAAAAACCCGTCGCGATCATCGCTTGCGCCCGCACGGCCATCGGCCGGTTCGCCGGCGCCCTCGCCACGGTTCAACCCGACGCCATGGCCGCGGACGTCATCTCGGCCCTGCTCCGGAAAACGGCCCTCGACCCGGCCCGGGTCGGTGAAGTGGTCCTGGGAAACGTCTTGAACAACGGCGGCAACATCGCCCGGGTGGCCGCCCTTCAGGCCGGACTGCCCGTCACCGTGCCCGGCGTCTCCATCGACCGCCAGTGCGCCGGCGGCATCGAGGCCATTCACTACGCGGCCGCGATGATCCGCTCCGGCCAGATCGATGCGGCCGTTGCGGGCGGGGTGGAGCACATGACGCTCGCCCCCCATCTGCTCGCCCGGCCGAGCCGGCCCTACGATCGGAATCCGCCCGCGTTTTTGCGCATCCGGCTCTCTCCGGACCGGATCGGGGACCCGCCCATGGGCATCACGGCCGAAAACCTCGCTTGTTCGCACGGCATCGGGCGCGAGGCCCAGGACCGATTCGCCCTGCTTTCCCATCAGCGGGCCGTGGCGGCCATGGATTCGGGGATTTTCGACCGTGACATCGTGCCCATCGAGATCCGGGACCGAAAGGGGAACGCCTCCGTGTTCGACACGGACGAGGGGCCCCGCCGCGACACCGGGCTCGACGCGCTGGCCAGGCTGAGACCCGCGTTCAAGGCCGAGGGCACCGTCACGGCCGGCAACTCCAGCAGCGTGAACGACGGGGCGGCCGCCGTCCTTCTCATGGATTTCGATCGGGCGAAACAGGAGGGACGCCCGGTGCTTGGCGTGATCCGGGACTATTGCGCCGTCGGCGTCGATCCGCATACCATGGGGATCGGTCCGGTGGGCGCGACCCGGAAGCTGCTTGGAACGGCGGGTCTCGCCCTTCAGGACATCGACGTCTTTGAAATCAACGAAGCGTTTGCGGCCCAGACCCTGGCCGTGCTCCAGGATTTGGAATTATCGATCGATAAGGTGAACCCCTTTGGGGGCGCGATCGCCTTCGGGCATCCCCTGGGCATGTCCGGCGCCCGTCTCGTGATGTTTCTGCTCTACGCCCTCAGGAAAAACGGCGGGGGCAGGGGCGTGGCGACGTTGTGCGTGGGCGGGGGTCAGGGGGTTGCGATGCTTCTCGAAGGCGGATTGGAAGCCACGTGAAGAAAAAACGGCTGTTTCTCGGCGAATCCAGAAAACGGCAGATTCTCGACATCGCCATTCAGGAAATCGTGACCCATGGCTACGGCAACACGTCCGTGGATGCCATCGCCGCCAAGGCCGGCATCAGCAAGGGGGTCATCTATTACCATTTCAACGGCAAGCGGGAACTGATCGAAAGGATCTACGCCGTACTCCTCGAAGAACTCTTCGAGTATCGCCGGACCCGGGTCGAAAAGGAGACCACGGCCGGCGCCAAACTGCAAACCTACATCCAGACTTATTTCGAGTTCATGTACAAACACAAGAAAGTGTTTGTCGCCATGATGGAAGCCGGCATCGATCTGGCTTCGGATTCCCAGGCCAACCCCTGGGCCAAGGATCACAACGACCGCGTGTTCCGCTTTCTTTCGGAGATTGTCGAAGACGGCCAGAAAAACGGCGAATTCCGCATCGTTTCGGCCATGTCCCTGGCCCCGGTCATCCAGGGATCCCTGGACGGCATCGCGATCCACTGGTTTGCCGATCCGGAAGGGCTGGATCTGGATGCCTGCCGAAAAACACTCCAGGAAATGATCGCCATGTTTACGGACCGGACCTCATCCCTTAAGGCCTGATCCGCCGCTGAAAACAATCCCCGCGGAAGGGGTGCCCCATGCCCACATCCGCCCACCGGGGCGGGGGGGATCGATCCGGGAAAAAGACGGTTGACATAAATCGTATACGATTATACAAATCCAGCATGACCCAATCTTTTCCCATCGCGATCAAGAATCCCGGAAATACCCCGGATTTCATCGCCTCGGCGCTTCGAAACGAGATTTTGCTGGGCCGATTAAACGCGAACCACCCCTTGAGGCAGGATCGGGTCGCCGAGCGGTTCGGTGTCAGCAAGATTCCGGTCCGCGAGGCCATGGTGCAACTCAAGGCCGAAGGCCTCATCGTGTTCGTTCCCAACCGCGGGTTCGTGGTTTCCGAATTGTCCCCCGCCGAAGTCGAGGAAATCTACCTGATGCGCTTGGCCCTGGAAACCAAGGCCCTTGAACGGGCCATACCCCGATTGCGCCATGCCGATCTGATTCGGGCCGAGGGGGTCCTCCAGATCAGCGAAGCCGAAGACGACCGGGCCCAGTGGAGCGAGCTCAACCGGGAATTCCACGCCACTTTGTACCGGGCGGCCCGATTGCCCCGGCTTCTGAGCACCATAGAGATGCTCCACAACAACGTGGCGCGGTATTTGATCATCTATCTCGGCGGCTTATCGGCAAGGGACACTTCGGATCTGGAACACAAAAAATTGCTTCAGGCCTGCCAAAAAAAGGATGTGAAACGCGCGGTGGAAATTCTTGAGGGACACCTGAGCCGCGCATCCGATCGTTTGGTGGCGTTTCTTTCCGAGAATACCAACCCTGTCATCCGTGAGGTGAAATCATGACGGCCAAATCCACAGCAGGGGAATTCGAGGTTCACGACCAAGAAATCCTGAAGAGCGCCCGGAACATCCTGGACCGGGAAGCAAGTCCGCAAAAAATGGCGGATTCCGTTTTAAGGGCGGTGCAAAAAAACGAGGACTGGCGTGGAAAGCGATGCCTGAACCTTTTGGCCCCGGAGGCCCCCACGAGTCCGACCGTGAGAAAACTGCTTTCGGCCGAAATCGGCACCCGGGCCGCGGAAGGCCACATCGGCCGGGTGAACCGCTGGTTTGCCGGCACGCAATACATCGATGAAGTCGAATCGCTCTGCGTGGAGCTTTTAAAGCGCGTGTTTCGCTGCCGCTACGCGGATCACCGCCTGATGGGAAGCATGCTTGGAAACATGGCCGTCTACCATGCGCTGACAAGGCCCGGGGACACCATCATGGCGGCTCCCCAACCCTTCGGCGGGCATTCCAGCAACCGAATGGATGGGCCGGCCGGCACGCGCGGCCTGAAAATTGTGGACATTCCGTTTGACATGACCGAATTGACGATCGATCTGGAGGCGTTTGAGACCATCGCGCGGCGCGAAAAGCCCAAGCTGGTGGCCCTCGGCATGTCGATGACGCTGTTTCCTCTGCCCGTGCGAGAGATGAGCGACATCATTTCTGCCTGGGGCGGTCGATTCTTCTTCGATGGGGCCCATCAGGCCGGATTGATTGCCGGTGGACAGTTCCAGGATCCCCTGAACGAAGGGGCCGCGGTGCTGACCGGCTCGGCCGGAAAAACCTTCAGCGGTCCCCAGAGCGGCATGATCATGTGGAACGATCCCGCGCTCACGAAACCGCTGACCGACGCGATCTTTCCGGTGCTGGTCGCGACCCACCAGGTCAACCGGGTGGCGGCCCTGGCCGTTTCGGCCGCCGAGATGCTGGCCTTCGGCGAAGCCTACATGGCCCAGATCGTGAAAAACGCTCAGGCGCTGGCCAAGGCACTGGACAATCGGGGAATCCCGATTCTGGGCGCCGGACGCGGATTCACGAAAACCCACCAGGTCATCGCCGACGTCCGGAAGTTCGGCGGGGGACTCCGCGTTGCGGAGAAACTTGCCCGGGCCAACATCATCACCAACAAAAACCTCATTCCGAGCGACTCCCCCGAAAACTGCGATCGCCCGGGCGGCTTGCGCATCGGCACCATTGAAATTACCCGTTTGGGCCTGATGGAAACCGATATGGAGACGGTTGCCGGTTTTTTTCAAAGAATCCTGGTTGAAGAAGAGGATCCGGATTCGGTCCGAAAAGTCGTCGTGGATTTCCGCCTCCCGCGCCAGACCTTCAATTACTGCTTCGACAACGGACGGCCGCCGGCGATGGGGGATAAACCCATCGGTTGACCGGCGGGCCGTGCGGATTGCCGATCGGATCCCGGGGATTGAAAAAGGCGGAAAAGTGAGGGAAAATGCCCGGGTTGGACAAAAGACGCCATGGTTGCCGCGTGAAGCCCCAGCCCTTTTTTTCTTGCCGGGAGATTGCCGATGAATCGCACCCCACAGACCCCGGCGCCGGCGGATGCCGACGCCCGCAGGGCGGTGAAACCCGTGATCTGCTACCCGATCGAGTCCCTGCCCGTACCGGACATGGCCGCCTACGCCGCCGCGCGAAAAACGATGGCATTCACCCGCGAGGTGATCGTTCCGCCGCGCGATGCCGGAACCTTTCGCGTTCCCGCCGGGAATTTCTTCCGGATCGTCGGCGTGGACGGCCCCCAGGTGGGCGATTTGAACCTCTGGGCCGCCGATGACCTCTCGGAACGCTTTTACAGCGGCAAGACCCGCGCGCTGCACGGCACCCACGTAAGTACCGGCGACCGGTTGTGGAGCGGTTTTCCGTATCTGCGGCCGATGGCCACGATCACCCATGACACGCTCGACTGGTACGGGTTCGACGCGGATGGCGGCGGGGTGCACGACGTGATCGGCACGCGCTGCGATCCCTATACCGGCCGGTTGCTGAGCGGGCGGGACTACCACTACTGCTGCCATTCGAACCTGACCCGGGCCCTGGCCGCCGAAACCGGGCTGCCGCTCGATCAGGCCGAGGCGCACGTCCACGATGTGCTCAACGTCTTCATGTGCACGGGGTTCACCCACGGCACCCATCGGTATTTCATGAAGGCAAGCCCCGTGCGCCCGGGGGATTACATCGAATTTTTCGCCGAGATCGACCTCTTGGGCGCGCTGTCGGCATGCCCCGGCGGCGATTGCAGCACGGAGCACTCCAGCGATGCGGCGGCCTGTTATCCGCTGAAGGTCGAGATCTACCGCCCCGACCCGGAGGCCCTGTCGGGCTGGGTGCCGCCGAAGCCCTCCGCCTATTCGAGAAGCCATGGCAGGGCCGCCGGGGCCTGAGCCGTTTTCGGCCGTGAAAATCAACCCCGCCGGCGGTTCGACGGGGGGCGAGGGGGGGGCTTTCTTGATCGTCCGCCCGTCCGGCCGGCGGGGCCGAACGGCAACGGCGGATGTTCACCTTTGGAAATTCAGGATCCCTGCTCATGGACATTGTCGGAATTTCATTCGCAACGACGGACTGGTCGACCATCGAGCCGTCCGCGCACAAAGGCGAAACCGGCACCGCCTACTGGCGTACCCGCCAGTTTGGCGCGATTCGCGTCCGGATGGTCGAGTACACGCCCGGCTACCGGGCGGACCATTGGTGTTCAAAAGGGCATGTCCTGCTTTGCCTTGAAGGCGAGTTGCACACCGAATTGCGAGACGGTCGCCGGTTCGTCCTGAAACCGGGCATGAGTTATCAAGTGGCCGACAATGCGGAAGCGCATCGTTCGTCCACACCGGGTGGTGCCAAATTGTTCATCGTCGACTGAACGCCATGTTTGCCATGGTTGAGGCGCTCATGCGGGCCCGCGGCAAAAATATAGGGTCCTTGGCTGCCCACGTCTCTTGTCGGCGCAATCGCCGCTCACCGTTTCCCGCCCCGTTCATCAACACCTTGACGCCATTCAAGAGATGAGATTTGTTTCACATTGCGGCATCGGCCGGTGGCGGCCGCATTTTTCTCTCGCCGGGCCTCATCACCCGGCATCCAAATTTTTTCCAAGTCGCGTCCGAAAGCCGAACGCTTGTCAGCAGGGAGCGTTGGAACGATCGATTTAAAAGGCCAATTGGACGTTGTTCCTATATTGCAACGGATGGTTGCGTGTTAAAAACCTGGGATCGACACAGGAGGCCTGACTCATGAGAAAGCGTCAGAAGGAGGCGATTTTAATCTCGTTCTTCAAAGAAAAGGAGAAATACGAGAGGCTTGCGGAGTACATCATCCATCTCATTATGGACGATCCTTCGGCGCCAAAGGAAAGTCTTCATACAATTATATACCGTGTCAAGGATAATGCGAGGCTCGTGGAAAAAATCGATGAAGAGAATAGGCAGCTTGGGGTTAACGCAACGCCGATTACGTATAAGAATTTTCAGGAAAAAATCTTCGATCTGCTTGGGATCAGGCTTATCTGCCTCCGCCTTTCCGATATCAAGAGAGTTGACGCATATCTTGGATTTTTGGCCGAGGAGAAAATTTTACGATTCATCCGAAAACCCGAGCACAAAAGATCATTTATTCTGCCGGTGGACCCCGGGGACTCGATCCCGCTATGCCTTGATTTAAAATATAGCGGATACTCATCCATTCATTATCAAGTTGCGTTAGGCATGAATTCCGATGCAAGCGATGAGTTGAAAGGCCTTCAGGTCGAGTTCCAATTGCGAACCATTCTTGAAGAGGCATGGGGTGAGATCGACCACAAATATCGATATGTCTATAAGCGAAGTGGAGAGGCACTTCCGGAGTATATACATACAGGCTTCTACAATTTGAGCGCTTACCTTCAGGCCGCGGCGCTGCACGCAGAGCACTTATGTCGGGAGGCAGAAGTGCATCGGCGAGCGGGACCTCGGAAAACGAAAAGAAAGTCGTCGGCTCCGGCCGGCGTTGAGCCCGACGCGAACGCAATTCGAATGGATGAGCCCAAACAAGCGGCATTGTTCCAGGCCCTTCAATCCATACTGGAAGAAACCTTTGGCTTTAAGCCGACCATCCGAACGCTTGCCTATATTCTGAAACGCATCGATGAGATTGAGTACGCGGAGCCGCCTCAAGTCCTATTCCGGGAAATTTTCACGGGAAACAGGTTTCAGGAATTTAGAACTATTTTTCGTGAACTTCTGAATCGGGAAGCTTTTGAAGACAATCGCAAGAGAAACATAGATTTAATCAATGCGGTAAATTTTGCGCTGTTCGACAAGACCGAGGGCAGGAGGGTCTGTCG
>JBJKPT010000288.1:0-2686 GCA_046706045.1 Desulfobacterales bacterium | reverse complement strand
CTGGGTGCGGCATCGACCGGTACCGAAACGGCAGCGCTGGAAGGAATTGACACGACGGCCGCAAACGCGGGGCCTCGGAAGGAATCAATGGAAGCATATCTCAATCAAACGTCGCTCCAGACATCGAACCCTTGCCGGTCACATCGACCAACGTTGCCCGGCCGCCCATCTTCGAAGGAGGCTCCATGGATGTGAAGTATATCAACCCGTTTCTGGTCGCCGTGAAAAATGTTTTCGACACCATGCTGGAAATTCCCTTCAAACTCGGCAAACCGTACCTTAAAAAAGAGCCGATTCCGGATCATGAAATCAGCGGCATCATCGGGTTGTCCGGCGGTGTTACGGGTTGTGTGGTCATCAACATGTCCAGGGTTATAGCGCTGCAGCTCTCCTCGGCCCTGGTGGGCGAAACGATCCTCGACCTCGACGAAGACTGCACCGACGCGATCGGTGAAATCGCCAACATGATCGCCGGCAACGCCAAGACCGATTTCCCGGACGAAGGGGTCTCGATCAGCGTGCCGAGCATCGTTTTGGGCAAACACAAAATGACCTATCCCCAGGGGATCCCGGTCATTTCGATTCCATGCCTCACCGACAAGGGTGCATTGGTCATCGACGTGGCACTGAAAGTCGCGGCGGGATAGCCCCCCGCAGACGCCCCATCCCGAAGAAGCCGTGGCCGACGCCGCGCTCATCGAAGACCCGAAAGACCGGGCGCAGTCCCCGAACCCGGCCTTTACGGAAATTTCCGAATGGTCCCGCGATGTTGGGATGGCTTCTCGATCAGTGAAACTGTTCCTTTTCGTAGGCCCGCGATACCCGAGCGAAATAATCTTCCAGGGAATCGAAGATCAGGTACTGTTCGACACTGTCCCAGGAGATCGCCGTCCGTATGCCCGACACCCAGTCGTTGGCCGTCGTGCCCTCGGAAAACTCCCCCACAATGAAGGTCTTGGCCCCCTGGACCTCAAACCGGGCATTTTCCAGCACCACGGCGTCCTCAATGGCCCGGCCGATCAGGTAGATGAGCACCACCTTCTCCGACAGATCCGGAAATCGCAGCTCAATCATCGTCAACCCAACCTTCCATGAAACCCATTAAAAAAAGGCGAAACCCGACGGGACGACCCAAACCGGGTGGCTTTCGCACCGGCAATGGATGCGGCCTCGAACGCATCCGCCGTATATAGGTGGCGCATTGCAGGGGAATCAAGTGTTTTTTCACGCGCCATCGTCCCCTTGTAAGAAATGGTGCCCCGCGCCACCGACCAATGCCGGTGACTGGCCGGCCACGCCGTTCAATGCCGAATGCGGTTGATTGTTGGTCCATTCATGCCCATTGATGAATGGAATCGGTTGATCCCGCTCCCTGGGTTCCAACTCCCTGGAGACAATCGAAGGACAATGCGAGTGATCTCATGCCATCCCATCCATAAAGCCCGCCCCCAACCCGGTCCTCTCCCTCCGGGCGGCCTCAGTCTGGCCGAACTTTCCGCCCGGGGCATGCACCATGGCGCAAACCGGTTCATCAACCCTTTTTCCGGTAAAACCAAGGGCCACTTTTGGCCGGTGCTCAAATGGCGGCTTTTTTCGAAAAACCGCTTCCGTGCCGACTATGGCAGCCAACGGGTGGTGCCGGTCGCCATCGACTGGCAGTCCCTCGACGGCGGCGCCGGACCCACGATCACCTTTATCAAACACGCGACGGTAATGATCCGGGACGGCGGCCGCAGCCTTCTCGTGGATCCGGTCCTTTCCGACATGTTCCCATTGATCCAGGATTATTCACCCCTCCGCTTTTCCGTGCGCGAGATGCCGCGACCGGACCACATCCTCATCACCCACGGCCACTACGACCATTTGAACACGGCGACCCTTTCGGCCCTGGGCCGCGACATCCACGTCATCAGCCCCCTCGGCTACGACGCACTGTTCCGAAAGCTCGGCACCCTGCGGCGCTCCCGCCTCGACTGGTTCGACACCTGGATCGGCCATGGCTTTCGTGTCACCTTGCTGCCGGGCAACCACTGGAGCATGCGCAACCCCCTGATCGGCCCGAACACCGGTCTGTGGGGGGCGTATCTTCTCCGCACACCCAGCGGAGCCGTGATCTACATTTCCGGGGACACGGGGTATTTCGACGGATTTAAAGAAATCGGCGAGATGGACGCCATCGATCTGGCGATTTTCAACCTCGGGGCCTACGAACCCCGATGGTTCATGGCATCCAGCCACCTCAATCCGGCCGAAACCGTCCGGGCCTTCGAAGCCCTCGGGGCCAAACGGCTGATGATCGTCCACTGGGGCGCCTTTCGGCTGGGCGACGAACCGGTCTTTCTTCCCCCCCGGGACATCGCCCGGGCAATGTCCGAGGCCGGCCTCGGAGACCGGCTTCTTGCCTGCGCCCCGGGCCAAAGCGTCCGATTGTAGGGCACTTGCCCGTGCAGGGGTCGCCCCGTGGCCTTGGAGGCGGCCTTGGCCAGGGCTTCGGCCTGGATCGAATCGAAATTTCGGAATGGAATTGCGTATTTCGTCAAATAAATTATTGCAATTTTATCTAAAAATTAAAAATAGGTTTAAAAAACGACATGATACGAATATAATTGCTTTATCCTAAAAAACACCTTGAGACCATTGCCGTTCGATCCATTGCATCAAAGGAAATATGGGATTTGTCAAATTT
>JBJKPT010000287.1:0-8774 GCA_046706045.1 Desulfobacterales bacterium | reverse complement strand
GGTTGCGGGGAGTGTTGTCAGCGCACGGTTGCAAGCGGTCTGCTTGCTCGGGTAGGATGATCTCTCATCATTGGGGGGCGGGAGCGGAATGGCGGCTCGGCCTTGAAAAAGTGGTGGCCGCCGGGCGAGCGGCCACCGTTCCCCGCAGGCCCTTAATTCACAAATGCGTCATCGGGCGAATGTTAATGGTCAATGCGAATCAAGGGCGATTGTGCCATCTTTTTATTCAAACGGCGTGCCAAACACGCAAAAACGAGTCAACACACCGAAATATCAAACGGTTATAAAAATTCCACCCGACTTGCCGAAGTTTCTCATTGATGATATGAAATAAAAATCGTCGACATTTCATCAAACCATAGGTGATATTTCATGATCTCCGATCCCGGGAGCAGCGCGATTCGATCCGCCATCCGCCTGTTTGAATCCCTTTCCGGTGAAATCGATCCGGCCGCGCTCCAGAGAAAATTTCTTCTCTCGCTATTGGAACTCCAAAACGTCAGCCGGGGCTCCATCTGGATTAAAAAAGGAAATCGTTATCACTGCATCGAGGCCGTCGGCGTCGAATCCGAAAAGATCAAAGGCGCGGCCATCGACGAGAACCAGCCGAGCATCGTGGGCTGGGTGATCGAAAACGGAAAAATGACCGTGGCCGATCCCACCACCGATGAGCGGCATTTTCGACAGATGGAGCAGCAGTTGATCGTCAAAAGCAGCCTGATCCTCTGCTTCCCCCTTTTTTTGCGCAACCGTACGGTCTACGGCGCCATCCAGATCATCGACACCTCTCCCGAAAAGCGACAGGTCAATCTGGACGAATCCCTCCTTGCCCAGATCCAGGACCTCGTGAACATCGGCTCCATCGCCCTGGCCAATGCGGTTTTCTACAACGATCAACTCAAAGAAGCCCAGCTCCTCAAGCAGACCCTCAACCAGATCCGCAGCGAGGGCGTCATCATCGGCCAAAGCCGCGAATTTCTTTCGGCCATGGAACGGATCAGGAGCTACGCGGTCACCGATTACCCGGTGCTGATCACCGGGGAAAGCGGCACGGGAAAAGAACTTGCCGCCACCCGGATCCATGAACTGAGCAATCGTCGGGACAAGCCGTTCGTGGTTCAGAATTGCTCGGCGATTCCTGAAACCCTTCTGGAAAGCGAACTGTTCGGGTACCGGAAAGGGGCTTTTTCCGGTGCCATGGAAGACAAAGTCGGCCTGTTCGAGGCGGCCAACGGCGGCACCGTGTTTCTCGATGAAATCGGCGACATGCCCATGGGCCTGCAAGCCCGAATTTTGCGGGTGATCCAAAACGGTGAAATCAAGCCCCTGGGTCAGATCCGGGTGAAAAAAGTCGATATCCGGGTTATCTCCGCCACCAACAAGGATATCAAGCATGCCGCAAGCCGCGGCGAATTCCGCCAGGACCTCTTTTACCGCCTCTCGGTGCTGCCGCTTCATCTGCCGCCCCTTCGCGAGCGAAAGGAAGACATTTCACTTTTGTATCAGCACTTTATCAAGCGGGATGCGTGGCGCATGGGCTTAAATGTCAAGAAAGCCAGCCTGGAATCCATGATGCGCCTAATCCATCACCGGTGGACGGGAAACATCCGGGAGTTGGAAAACCTCGTGCGATACCTCCTGGTGACGGTGGACGGGGACGTCATCGAACCATCGGATCTTCCCTTCTTTTTCGAAGACGACCCATCGGTGCCGTCTTCGCCCCGCGGCCGCGGCGCGATACCCGCGAATCCGGATTTGGCCGCAGCCCATCCTTTCGAGGGGATGAGCTGGGAACATGTGGAAACGGCCTACGCCCACTTCCTCCTGTCCCGTTATGACGGCAACGTCAGCCGGGCGGCACGGGCCGCCGGCCTCAACCGATCCACCTTTGCCTCCCGATTGCATCGCCTCGGCATCCAGCGGTAGAGCGACTCCGAGAAATACGGCGTTTTGCCGCCCCCGCGGCGCTGCGATCGAGTGAATGCCATCTTCAACCAGGCACCCCTCAATCGCCGGCGAGCCGTCGGTTGCCGCAAAAGACCAGAAGGCCGGAACCATTGGCAAGACAGGTGAGCGTGATGTTGAGCCGCTCGGCCAGACGCACGGATAGGGCCGTGGGCCTGGAATGGGCCGCCACGATGGGAATCCGTGCCCGGGCGACCTTTTGCACGAGTTCGTAGCTGATCCGCGAGGAAAGGATCACCAGTGCGGCCGCACCGAGCCGGCCGTCAAGAAAAAGGGAGCCGACGGCCTTATCGAGGGCGTTGTGACGGCCCACGTCTTCGGCCACCGCGAGCAGATTTCCCGCGAGGTCGTAAATGGCGGCGGCATGGGCCGCGCGGGTGCTGTCCCGCAGGGGTTGATGCCGGGGCAAATCCAGGAGAAAGGCTTCCACCCGGCGCGAGGAGACGACGGCATTCGATACCAGGGGGCTGATTTCCTGATGCAATTCGTCCACAAGGGTCTTGCCGCAGAGACCGCAACTCGACTGGCTGATGTATTCGCGGCGGTCCAGATGGCCGGCGATCGCCGCGGCCCGTTCGGCCGTGACGGTAACCGTCACCACGTTGGTGTCGCCATCGTCGCAGGAGGCAATGGTGGCGATGTCCGAGAGCTGATCCACGATCCCCTCGGCAAGGCAGAACCCGGCCGCATGCTCCCGCTCGGCCCCGGGCGTGCGCATGATCACCGCATAAGGCCGCCCCTGGACACGGATGGCAAGGGGTTCTTCGGCGATCAACGCCATGGCGCCGGCCGTCCCGTCGACCACGGGCCGCCGTACCACCGAATGCTGTTCCTGGGTAATGGGCAAATCAGGCATCGCCCCCGGGGCCGCAAACGGTCACCGGATCACCCACCCGGACCGTTCCGCCGGTAATGACGGCGGCAAAGACCCCTTCCCGGGGCATGATGCAGTCGCCGGCTTGGTAAAAGATGGCGCATTTTTTGTGGCATTCTTTACCGATCTGGGTGATTTCGATCTCGACCCGGTCGCCGATGCGCACCCGGGTGCCCACGGCAATGGCCGGCCAATCGATCCCCTCGGTGGCGATATTTTCCGCGTAATCGCCGAAACCGACGTCGAGTCCGCCCGTCCGGGACCGCGCGATGCTCTCCGCCGACAGCAGGCTCACCTGGCGGTGCCAGTTGCCGGCATGGGCGTCACCCTCCAGCCCGTATCCGGCCACGAGTTCGGCCGACGGCGTTGTGGTTTTACGGGTTCCCTTTTTTTTGCTCGTTGCAATGGAAACGATTCGACCGTTCATGATATCCTTCTGGTGCAGGTAGCGGCGGCCCAGCAATCGGCCTCCGGTGCCGGTTGGCATGTAGACCGCTGAGAGAAAGCGGCAAGCAGAGGATAACCAAGAACCATCGTCGAGGCAAGTTTGATCGGCCACGCCCTTACCGGGGATCCGGCCGCAATCGATTTTTCGCTTGACAAATTGCCCCAATCCGCTAAAAGTTGCCATTTTCGAATGCATCAGCACCATTTTGTGCGGACAGAAAGGGGAAACATCCATGTACGCGATCGTTAAGACCGGCGGGAAACAATATAAGGTCAGCGAAGGCGAAGTCCTTCGAATTGAAAAACTCGACGGCGATGTCGGCAGCGAAGTGACCTTCGACCAGGTGCTGATGGTGGGTGGCGAGGACAGCGTGACCATCGGCCGGCCAGTGGTGGAAAACGTTACGGTGCGCGGTCATATCGTCGAGCAGGACCGGGGCAAGAAAATCCTTGTCTTTAAATACAAACGCCGCAAGCACTACCGTCGGAGCCAGGGACACCGGCAATATTACACCGCCGTTAAGATCGACGCGATCCAGGCGTAATGGCAGGTTTCACACCACACGATTCAAGACAGCATCCGGGAGTTTGAACCATGGCACACAAAAAAGCGGGCGGCAGCTCGAAAAACGGTCGCGACAGCAATCCGCAGTACCGTGGCGTGAAGCGCTACGGCGGTGAACAGGTCAGGGCCGGAAACATTCTGGTTCGCCAACTGGGCACCAAAATCCATCCTGGCACCAACGTCGGCATGGGCAAGGATTACACCCTGTTTGCCAAGATCGACGGCGTCGTTACCTTTGAACGCATGGGCCGGGCCAGGAAAAGAGTCAGCGTATACGCCGAGTGAAATTCGTCGATGAAGTGACCATCACCGTTCAGTCGGGCAACGGGGGCCGCGGATCGGTCAGTTTCCGACGCGAAAAATACATCCCCCGGGGCGGACCGGACGGCGGTGACGGCGGCAAGGGCGGCGATGTCATTTTCGAAACGAACACCGCCCGCCGCACGCTCTTTCAATTTCGTTTCAAACGGGAGTTCCGGGCGCCCAACGGCGGCTATGGCCAGGGGCAAAACAAAAGCGGCAAATCCGGAACCGACCTGATCCTTCAAATCCCCCCCGGCACGCTGGTCTTCAATGCCGAAACCGACGAATTAATTAAAGATTTCAAAGACTCCGGCGAATCGTTCGTGGTGGCCCGCGGTGGCAGGGGCGGTCAGGGCAACGCCCGTTTCAAGAGCGCGACCCATCGGACGCCCCGCTTTGCCCAACCCGGCGAACCCGGCCAGCAATTCCACCTGAGGCTGGAGCTGAAGCTTTTGGCCGACGTGGGATTGATCGGGTTGCCCAATGCCGGCAAATCGACTTTGCTAGCGGCCGTGAGCGGCGCTCGCCCCAAGATTGCCGATTACCCCTTCACGACCCTGACCCCGAACCTCGGCGTGGTTCAGACGCGTTGGGGCGAACCGTTCGTGATGGCGGACATTCCGGGATTGATCGAAGGCGCCCACGAGGGGCACGGGCTTGGCACCCGATTCTTGCGGCACATCGAGCGCACACGGATTCTGGTCCACATGATCGATGCCGCGGCGATCGATCCCGGGGATCCTTTGGCAGCCCTGCGAACCGTTAACCGGGAGCTGGCCGCTTACGCCGCCGCGCTGGCCTGCAAGCCTCAAATCGTGGTGCTCAACAAAATCGATCTGCCGGATACCGGCTCCAGGATCGCGGCATTTCGCGACGCCGTCGACGATCCCGATGCGGTGCTGGCCGTTTCGGCTGCCCGGGGCTCGGGGCTTGACCGGTTGATCAGCTCAATACTTGCAAGACTCGAGGCCCCGCGCGATCCCGAACCGGGGCCGATGGACACGTCAGCATTCGAATAGGCCCATGATATCGCCACCCTTGGATAATTCCTTCGATGCCCGGCTCCAAATCGGTATTTTCGGCGGCACCTTCGACCCGATCCACCACGGCCATGTCCGGACCGTGGCCGAGGTCAAGGCCGCCTTCGGGTTGACCACGGTCTTTTTAGTGCCCGCCGCATCGCCGCCGCACAAGCGCCGGGAGAATGTCACCGATGCCCGGGACCGGCTGGCCATGGTCCTTTTGGCCGTTGCCGACACGCCGGGCCTGGCGGTCTCGGACGTGGAGTTGCAGCGCGGGGGCCTGTCGTACACGATCGATACGGTGAGCCGGTTCCGGGACCTTCTGCCGGATGCGACAGCCCTCCATTTCATCATCGGCATCGACGCCTTTCTCGATATCGATTCATGGAGGGACTTTCGCCGGCTTTTCGAATTGGTTTCCTTTATCGTCATGACCCGGCCGGCCGTGAGTGCCGTCGACCCGGACCGCCAGCGCCGGTCGCTCGCAGACTTTCTGAAAAAGCGGATGGCGGCCGGCTACACCTACAACCCGGCGTGTCAAGGCTACGAATGCCCCGGCCGCAAACCGGTCTATCTCTTTCCAAACCAGCCCCAGGCCATATCGTCTACCGACATCCGGGCCCGCATCCGTTCCGGCCTGGCCGCGGACGATCTGGTCCCGGCGCGGGTGGCGAGCTATATCGCAGCCAAAGGACTTTACCGATGACCGACAACCCGACAGAGGATCTGAACCGATTCGTAAAGGCCGCCGCCGATCGGAAGGCCGTCGGCCTGGTATTGCTCGATGTGCACGACTTGACCTCGGTGGCCGATGTCTTCATGATTTGCAGCGGTCGCTCCAATCGGCAGGTGAGCGCCATTGCCGACCACATCCAGCGGGAACTGAAACAGCAGGGCGTCAAGGCCCTCAGCGTCGAAGGCAAACAGGAAGGTCACTGGGTCTTGATGGACTACGGCCACGTGGTGATCCATGTCTTTTACGAGCCGGTTCGCCGTTTTTACGATCTGGAAAGCCTGTGGATCGATGCACCGCGGATAGAGACCTCGGCATTGCGCGCCCGAAACGAACAGATGGCAAAGGAGGTACCCGCCGATGACACGTCCGAAACCGACGATGTTGATGATCCTTGATGGTTGGGGAATCGGCCAGGAAGCCGAGGAAAACGCGATCTATCGGTCCGGCACCCCGGTTTTAAACGACCTGTGGGCCCGGTATCCCCACACGGTGCTCCGATGTTCCGGCGAAGACGTTGGGCTGCCCGCCGGGATCATGGGAAACTCCGAGGTCGGCCACCTCAACATCGGTGCCGGGCGCATCGTCTACCAGGACCTGTTGCGCATCGATCGCGCGATCGATGACGGCCACTTTTTCGAAAACGAGGCCCTTGGAAACATCATGGACACCCTCGGCCGGAGCGGAAAGACCCTGCATTTGATGGGTCTGGTCTCCGACGGCGGGGTCCACAGTCAGCTGACCCACCTCTTCGCCCTCCTCGACATGGCCCGGGATCGGGGGCTTTCCCGCGTTTGCGTCCACGCCATCCTCGACGGCCGGGACACGGCCCC
This sequence comes from Desulfobacterales bacterium, assembly GCA_046706045.1. Taxonomy (GTDB): domain Bacteria; phylum Desulfobacterota; class Desulfobacteria; order Desulfobacterales; family JBDRRP01; genus JBJKPT01. The sequence goes on along the minus strand of JBJKPT010000287.1, from coordinate 2,032 downwards.
CGACGGCGGCCTGGGATACGTAAAGGCCCTGAAGGCGCGCATGGGCCGCAACAAACGCACCGTCATCGCATCCATCTGCGGCCGGTATTACGCCATGGACCGGGATCGGCGGTGGAACCGCACCCGCGCGGCTTATTCCCTCTACACCGAGGGCCGGGGCCGGGACGAAACCGATCCGGTGGCCGCCATCCAAGAGGCTTACCATCGCGGGGAAACCGATGAATTCGTCAAGCCGATCGTCCTGGTCGACGAGGGTGGCGCCGCGCTGGGAACGATCAACGATGGCGACGGGATCATCTTTTTCAATTTCAGGGCCGACCGGGCACGCCAGATCACCCGGGCCTTCACCAAGCCGGATTTTGACGAATTTCACCGTGTGACGCGGCCGGACCTTGCCGGATTCGTTTGCATGACCCTCTACGAGGAAGACTTCCACCTGCCGATCGCCTTTCCGCCGGTCCACCTGGACGGCATCCTCGGCCAGGTCATCAGTGAAAGCGGGCTTCGGCAGCTTCGAATCGCCGAAACGGAAAAATACGCCCATGTCACCTATTTCTTCAACGGCGGGCAAGAGGCGCCGTTTGCCGGTGAAGACCGGTGCCTCATCGATTCTCCCCGGGACGTGCCCACCTACGACCACAAACCCGAAATGAGCGCCGAGGCGGTGACCGATGCCCTGCTGTCAAGGCTTTCCGAAGATGTTTACGATTTCATCGTCCTGAATTTTGCCAACATGGACATGGTCGGTCACACGGGGGTCATGGACGCCGCCATAAAGGCCTGTGCCACGGTGGATCGTTGCGCCGGCCGGATCGTGGAGGCCGTGACCCGCGCCGGCGGCGCCGTCATGATCACCGCCGATCACGGCAATGCCGAAATGATGCGCGACGCCGACGGCCGGACGCACACGGCCCACACCACCAACCCGGTGCGCTTTATCCTCGCTTGCGACAACCGGCGGCGGACAAGCCTCCGGGAAGGGCGCCTGGGGGACATCGCACCGACGGTGCTCGACGTCATGGGCATCGCGGCCCCGCCGGCCATGACCGGTAAATCTCTGGTTCAGGGGGAAAGAAAAAAATGACGGATCCGAACACCGGCGCCGCCAAGACCATGAACCCGCCGCAGACCCTGATCGATCACGTCACCGGAAACCGGGTTCCCAACATCGGTGCCGAGGAAAACCGACAGGCGGTGGAACGGCTCCTCGTGGAAGAAAAAAGGTTTTCCCGCGAAGAGATCGGCGTGGGGGTCCCCATCGCCTTCACGGCGGCCGGGGAGGTCTACCGGTCCCGCATTGATCTCGTGGTCTCTCTGGACGGCCGCCCCTTGATGGTCATCAAGTGCGCGGCCGGTTCCCTGGGCTCCCGGGAACGGGAAGCCGCCTCCGCGGCACGATTGATCGATACCCGCCCCCTGCCCCTTGCCGCCGTCTCGGACGGGAAAACCGCCATCGTTTTCGACGTCGCCACCGGAAAGCCCATCGGCACCGGCCTTGAGGCGATTCCGGATCGTGCGGCCCTCGCCCGGATCGCCGCGGCACCGGCCCCCGCTCCTCTTTCCGCCGAACGCCTCAACCGCGAACGGCTGATCTTCCGAAGCTACGACAGCATGAACGTGAACCGCCCGCCGGTGTGAGGCGGGATGTCGTGCCCTGTCACGGATCGGCAGTTTTGGGTGAGTTCAAGGCGGACGGCCGATTTGAACCGGAGGAATAGCCCTGTTTCGAGGATTCAAATCGGTCGTCCAAGGCAGGAATCGCGGAAAAGGGCCATCCGTGCTACAGTCCGGCGACATCCTTCCCGCAGTGTTTGCAAACCTTGGCGCGCATTTTGATGATTTCGGCACAGAAAGGGCATTCGCGAGTGAAATGCCGTTCATGGATCCTTCTCAGGGATTTTTCGAGTCCTTCTTCGATCCGTTCGTTGCCGACCCTGAGGTTCCGCAGCGGCTCGACGGCGTCGATCCCGCCGATGTCGCCCATCATCTCCGCGGCCTTGAGCCGGACCCGGGCCGGCTCCGTGGGGTCGAG
>JBJKPT010000286.1:0-5733 GCA_046706045.1 Desulfobacterales bacterium | reverse complement strand
TTTCAGCACCGTGTCGAAGAGTTCCGCGACCTGCGCTTCTTCGATGCAGGAAAACGCCACCCGCAGATTCCTCTCCCCGAGGGCGATGAGGCCGACACCATAGCGCTCCAGCAGATGGAGTCGAAGGGTCTCGGCATCCACGGTCTTCAGCCGCAGGCACATGAAGTAGCCCGAATTGAAGGGATAGACATCCCACGCGTCGGTGTACTTCGGATCGGCCAGGACCGCCTTGACCCGTTTTGCCCGGGCCTTGAGAATTTCGAACTTTTCCCGGTGTTCTTCGGGAAACCGGGGCGACTGCATGGACCGGAACAAAATGGTCTGCCCCAGGTGGGAGCAGCTGGAAATATTGCCCCGGATGGCGCCGGCGGCCTTGCGCTCAAGGGCATCGTAGGTCTGCCGGGGGTCGCCGTGAAGCGGACCGCCGAAGGTGATGAAGCCGACGCGCAGACCCCAGATGAAATTTTCCTTGGTGCCGCCGTCGAGCTTCACGCAAAAGAGCCGCGGATGCCGGGTGCAGGCCCGGGCAAAAAGGGATTCCTTCAGGGTCTCCGGTTCGTAAAAAAGCCCGAAATAAGCATCGTCAAACACGGCCGTCACACGGGTACCGGAAGCGGCCGCCTCGGCGAGGATGTCGACGATCCGGCCGCCTTCGGCTTCGGTGGCCGTGTAGCCGGACGGATTCTGGGGGAAGTTGAGGAGCACCGTGATCTTCTCGTTGCGCCTGGACTCCCGGTGGACACAGGCGGCAAATGCCTCGAGGTTGAATCCTCCGTCTTCCGAAAAAAGCGGGTATTGGCTCAGCCGGGCCCCTTTTCGCACACCGAGAATCAGGTTGTAATTGCCCCACATCATCTCCGGCAGGATCACCACGTCGCCGGGGTCGATGAAAAGGTCGGCAAAGACGCTGACCCCATGGGTAAGACCGCTGGTCACCACCGGCAGGCTCACCGCCTTGCCGGCCAGGGACGGATTCTTCTGAACCATCGCCTCGGCCCAGGCTTTCCGCAATTCAGGAATGCCGAAGGATGGCGCATACGTCAGCGCCGAGGACATGGGAATATCCTTTATGAAGGCGGCGACGCTGTCAAGGCGCATGGTGCGGCCGCCCTCCTTGGCGATGCCGATCGTGGCATTGATCGCATGGGCCTTGACCTTGGCCTCGGCGCTCTGGCTCAGAATCCCTTTCGGGAAAAAAAGTTCACGGCCGATGGCCGACATCATGGGCAGCAACTCCGGATTGCCCGCCGCGATTCGTGCATTGAGTTCTTCTGCGATCGCATTCATCAGGCTTCACCCACCCCCTGTTTCAGGTCCAATAGGTAAAAAACGGGATCTGAATTTTTATCCCAGAGAAGAAAACGATGTCAAGAGCCGGCCTGAAAAAGAGAAAAAGAAAATAAAAAGCCCTGCCGGCGACCGGCAGGGCTTTTTACGCCAGCGATGAAGGTCATGCCTACTTTTTCTTGTGGGCGCGCTTGGATGCCTTGAGGGGGTTGATTTTCTGGGCGGCCCCGGCCGCTTCGCCCCTGACGTGGGTGGCCATGTTGCAGCGGCCGTTTTTCCATCGTGCCGACGGTTCCGGGCATGCCGTGCAATACCACTTGGTGGAGAATTCCTCGGTTCGCTCACATCCTTTGCACGACTCGATGATTTCGTGGCAAAGGCCACCGTTGTATGAACAGCCCGAAGCCGTCATGAAATTGCAATCCTTGCCTTTGCGAATGGTTTCACAGATCATAGCCAACTTCCTCCCATACGGAACATGTCATGATGATGACTCAAAAAGAGGCCAGGAATCCATTCCTGGCCTCTTGGATCAGGTCCTCGGTTCGCGGCGTTTATAATCGCCGTTTCCAACGATGTCAATCGAAAAATATGAGCCCGCGAACGCCGGCGGAAACCGAAATACCCTCTTGATTTTACCGGGGGAAATTGTCAAGTTGAGACGTTATTTTCCGGCCGTTCCCGGTGGCGTGACACCGGTATTGTCGGTCGAGGCGGGAAAAACCATGAACGCGTACCCATCCTGAAATGGCAATGCATGATACGAGAAGAAGCACAGGATGTCCTCCGGACGGAAGCCGAGGGCATACTCGAACTGATCGAGCGAATCGATCAGCGGTTTGAAGATGCGGTCGAGGTAATTTATGCCGCCAAGGGACGGCTGATCGTCAGCGGGATCGGTAAATCCGGAATCATCGGCCGAAAGATCGTCGCCACCCTGAACAGCACCGGCACGCGGGCCTTGTTCCTCCATCCGGTGGAGGCCATGCACGGGGATCTCGGCATGGTGGGCGGCGACGACGTGTTTCTGGCCCTTTCCAACAGCGGCGAAACAGACGAAATCAACATGCTGGTACCGGCGATCCGCGCCATGGGATGCCCGGTTATCGCATTCACCGGCAAGCCGGGCTCCACCCTGGCCGGGTTGAGCGACATCGTCATCGATGTCGGTGTCGCCAAAGAGGCATGCCCCCTGGGACTTGCTCCCACCACGAGCACCACCGCGCTGCTAGCCATGGGAGATGCCCTGGCCGTGGTGCTGATCCGCAAAAACCAGTTCCAATCGAGCGATTTCAAGCGGTTTCACCCTCGCGGTGCGCTGGGGCAGCGACTGTCGGCCCAAATCCGGAATCTCATGCTCACGGATGTCCGGATGCCCACGGTCGGCCCGGAGGCCACAATGGCCGAAGCCGTGGCGGAAATCGATCGCATGGAAATCGGCGTGGTGCTCATCGTCGACGCGCACGACCGTCTGATGGGCATCCTCACCGACGGCGACATCCGCCGCTACGTCGCCCGGCAAAACGGCACCATGGACCGGCCCGTGACCGGGGTGATGACCCATTCGCCGCGGACCCTGCCCCCGGATGCCCCGGCCAGCGAGGCCTTAAACCTCATGGAGCAGCACCAGATCACCGTTTTGCCCATCACCGAGGCCGACGGACGCGTGGCCGGCATCCTTCATCTCCATGACATCCTCGGCAAAGGCGAATTCAAATTCAACGGGATCTAGCCCCGCCGACATCGACCATCCCTTTGCCGAGGGCTGGATCCACCGGACACGAATCGTAAAGGAAAGGGTGACCGATGGAATTCGACGACCTGGACACCACCATCGAGACCCTGGGCCCGGCAAAAATCAACTCCCCTCTTGCCGTTGCGCATATCGAAAAGGAAATCCCGGCGTATTTCGTCGAAGACGCCGAACGGGTGCTGGTGGGGGTCAATCCCGCGGACATCAAACGCATCCTCGAGGCGGGTCAACCGCCACCGGCCTTTGAGCTGGCCGGTCCCCGCAAGCGGATCTATTTCGATCCCAGCAAGCTGCGCTGCGCCCTGGTCACCTGCGGCGGGCTTTGCCCGGGATTAAACGATATCATCCGGGCCATCGTGCTGGAACTTTCCTACCACTACGGCGTGCGCAACATCTATGGCATCCGCTACGGGCTGGAGGGCTTTATCCCGGAGTGCGGCCACGACATGATGGATCTTACCCCGGACACGGTGTCGAGCATCCTGAATATGGGTGGCTCGATCCTGGGTTCCTCCCGGGGACCCCAGGACATCGATACCATTGTGGACAGTCTGGAACGGCTCAGCATCGGCGTGCTGTTCATGATCGGCGGCGACGGCACCCTGAAAGCGGCCACCCGCATTGCCGAAGCCATCACCGAACGGGGTCTTAAAATAAGCGTCATCGGCATCCCGAAAACCATCGACAACGACATCTTCCTGGTCTCCCGCTCCTTTGGGTTCGATACGGCCGTGGACATCGCCACCAGCGCCATCAAAGCCGCCCACAACGAGGCCCAGGGGTATCTGAACGGCATCGGACTGATCAAGCTGATGGGCCGCTATTCCGGATTCATCGCGGCCACGGCCACCCTGGCGCAGCAGGACGTCAATTTCGTCCTGATCCCCGAGATCGATTTCGACCTCCACGGCGACGGCGCGTTTTTCGACAAGCTGCAAAACCGCCTGATGGCGCGAAAGCATGCGGTGATCGTCGTGGCCGAAGGGGCCGGTCAGAAATTCTTCAACACGGGACTGGAGGAAAAAGACGCTTCGGGCAATGTCCGTCTGAAAGACATCGGATTGTTCATGAGGGATGAAATCGCAAGCCATTTCAAAGGATTGGGAATCGGGGTCGCCCTGAAATACATCGATCCGAGCTACATGATCCGGAGCCTGCCGGCCAACCCGAACGACAGCGTGTTTTGCGGATTTCTCGGCAGGGATGCGGTTCACGCGGGACTGGCGGGCAAGACCAAGTTGATCGTCAGCCACTGGAACAACCACTTCGTGCACATCCCCATGGCGCTCTCGGCGGGGAAGCGCAAGCAGGTCAGCCCATCGGGAAAACTCTGGCGGACGGTGCTCGAATCGACCGGCCAGGGATCGCTGATACGAAAGGATACAAAAGATCCCGGATGACCGCGGCGTGCCGTTTCGCCGCACCGGCAGCGGCACTGGCCACGGCATACGCGGCCCGGCCCGAAACCGAGGCCCCGACGGGATCCGCGAACAGACGGCCCACCCGATGGGCGAGGCTTGCCGCATCGGTCACCTCGAAGCCGCCGCCGCCGGCCACCATGGCATCGCGTTCCCGTTCAAAATCGGCCATGTGCGGGCCAAAGACCACCGGACGGCCCCAGGCCGCCGGCTCCAGGATATTCTGGCCGCCCCGGGCGACCAGACTTCCGCCGCAAAACACCACGTCCGCAATCCCGTAAATACCGAAGAGTTCCCCCACCGTGTCGACGACGACGACCTCATCCGTTCCTTTCGGCGCCTCCGACGGCGTCCGGCAGCGCAGCCCCCGGGCCGCCGCCAGTTCATGAACCGCCGCCGCGCGGGCCACGTGGCGGGGGACCACCACCAGGCGGATGCCGGGGACATCCCGGCAAAGCCGATGATGGGCGTCGAAGACAGCGGCTTCCTCGTTGCCGCGGGTGCTTCCCGCCACCCAAACCGGTTCGCCGAGGGCAAGGCCCAGGTGATTTCGGACCGCGGCCGGATCCACCGCGGCGGTGTCCTGAATCAGCCGGTCGTACTTGGCGTTTCCGTTGATCCGGATGCGTCGGGGATCGGCCCCGAGGGCGGCCACCCGTGCGGCATCCTCCGGGCCGATCATGCTGAAGACCGAGACACCGGAAAGGGCCTCGCCCATCAGCGCACGCGCGTTTCGGTATCGTCTGGCGGACCGGGCGGACAGGCGACCGTTGACGACGGCCATGGCAATGCCCCGCCGGCGGCCGGTGTCGAGCCAGACCGGCCACAATTCGGTTTCGATCCAGACCAGAACATCCGGCCGAACCCGATCCAAAGCCCGGTTCACCACAGCCGGAACGTCCAGGGGCGCCAGGGTGCAAATCGCCCGGCGGCCGAAACGGGCGTTGGCCGCGGCGAGGCCGGTCTCGGTAACGGTCGAGACGAGATAGCGGCACTCCGGAACCATTCCGTCGAGGGCACGGGCGAGCGCGTCGGCCACGCCCACTTCACCCACCGAGGCGGCATGCAACCAAACCCGGGGAGGACCGCCGAAGGACGCTGAAGACAGGCGTGGCGATCGGCCCAGACGCTGGGCAAGGCCCCGGCGGGATTTGCCGGAAACCGTGCTGAAACCGAAAAAAAAGGGAAACACCGGGTAAAAAAGCGCCGACACGGCGAGCCGGTATGCGTTCATGGAAAAAGGCATGGAAAGGGTCCGCCGCCTCAAGGGGTGGT
>JBJKPT010000285.1:0-3252 GCA_046706045.1 Desulfobacterales bacterium | reverse complement strand
CAACGCCCTCCGGGCCCTGTCAGAGGAAATCGCCGGCGGTTGAACCCGGGTCACCGCGCTGCCGGAAGAATTCCGGCGTGTAAATCCCCGGGAGGTCTTCACCCGGCGTTTCCCGAGACGAAGATCCACCAACCGATTCCCACTATGACTTGCCTTGACACCCCGGCCCCAGCCGCCTAAACTGAATTCGACTCATTGGAAGTCCTACCCGTATCGCGAAGATTCATTCCGCTTCGGCAAATTCCGCCCCGGCCGGCCTGGCGCCCCTCCTACGACCTCGCCGGCCAAGGCGAACAATAAGAAGTCATCTCAAAAAAGTCTTTTCGTCCGACGCTGCCGCTATCGGCGTTGAGCCCTCGTCTCAAGTCCTCGACATACGTGAGCATGCCTGCGGCTTGAGCCTCGGTCTCGCCTTGATCTCGACCGAAAATCCCAATTTTGAGAAGGCCTCAAATGTCTTCATATAACCAAAGCCGAGGTGAAACATGACCATCAGGACCCTTATCTCCGTAAACGCCGATCTATCCTCGAGCATTGCGTTGCGCTACGCGTGCCAACTTTCCAGTCGGGTCGATATGGAGTTGGCGACCATCCATGTCCAGGAACCGAAAACCGATGCCACCGATGTCGGTACGGGGTGGGCCCGGCACACGTGGGAAAACACGATCATTGAAAAGAACCGGGAAGAGATTTCCCAGTTGATCGATACGGAAAAGGTGCAGTGCCCGGTATTGGGAACTCCCCGATTCGTGATCGGAGACCGCGATGAGGAAATCCTTGCCGATCTTCAAAAGACGAAACGCGATCTTTTCATCGAAGGCATCGTATCCGGCGGCGATGCCGGCGAGTTTTATCAGCTCATCCGCTCAAAACGCCTTCGCACGATTTCCTGCCCGGTCATTCTCGCCCGGAATCTCACAAATTTTCCCAAGGTATTGCTTCTTTTGACGGAGGACGTCGAGCCGTCCGCGTTGCCGTCGGCCTTTCTCAAATTGTTCAGAGGCTCCACTCTCTCCATCGATCTGGCTGCCGCGCGCTTCAGCAAGACGGAGGCGCAGATCGTCACGGAAAAAGAAAATCACGGCCCCGGTCTCCGGGCGGCAATCCGGATCTTCGCAGATGCCGGCAGCGCGCCGAAGCAGATTTGTGAAACGGTCGGGACCCCGTCCCAACTCGCCGAGATGTTTAAAAATTACAGCATGGTTGCCATCGCTCTGCAACGCCCGGCGCCGCGCAAGCATCCGTTGGTGGAATTCATGGCTCGTCTTTCGTGTTCGGTGCTTATCAATTGGGTTTAGCGAGGCCCCGTCATGGGAACCCCTGAAAATGAGCCGATTCAGCGAAGAAGCTGGCTGGAAAAAGTGAAAATCTGGGATCTGCCCGAAGACGGCGCTTCCCCCGAGCGCTACCGGGTTTTGCGCCGGAACATTTTTATCCTGATGATTCTGGTTACCACGATCCCACTGTTTTTCATGGCCGTGATCAACTATCATCAGTACCGGTCGGCGCTGCTGGGAGAAATCCTCAATCCCCTCCGGTCGACGGTGACCCGGACAAAGCATTCCTTCGACCTTTTCGTGGCCGAAAGGCTCTCGGCCGTGAGCTTTGTGGCATCGGCCTACAGCTACGAAGAATTGGAAGACGAAGGAAGGCTCCGCCGGATTTATCAAGTCATGCGGGAAGAGTTCGGTGAGTTTGTGGACCTCGGCGTCATCAATGAAAACGGCATTCAGGTCGCCTACGCCGGCCCCTATGCGCTCAAGGGGAGAAACTATGCGGATCAGGGCTGGTACCACGAACTGAGAATCCGGGGGACCTATGTCAGCGATGTATTCCTGGGCTACCGGAAATTTCCCCATATCGCCATCGCCGTCCAGCGCTGGGAGAAAAACGGGCACCCCTGGATTCTGAGAGCCACCATCGATACCCGGCGACTCAACGAATTTGTCGCCTCCATGGGAATGGACCGCACCAGCGACGCCTTTCTGCTCAACCAGGCAGGCGTTCTCCAGACCCCATCCAAGTTCTACGGGGGCGTGCTCGAAAAATTTCCTTTGAAACTTCCCCCCGTCTCCTACGAGGCGGACGTGATCGAAATCAAAGACAGCCGGGGCAACCCGGCGTTTCTGGCATACATCTATTTTGCCGATTCGCCCTACATTCTGGCCATGGTCAAGCCGCAAACCGAGGTCTTGAAGTCCTGGTATTCGATGAAAACCGAGCTTCTCTTGCTTTTCCTGGGCAGCGTGCTGGTCATTTTCCTGGTGGTGTTTCGACTGACGGACCTCCTCGTAAAGCACATGCAGCAAAGTGATGAAAAGCGTGAGGCCGCCTTCCGCGAGATGGAGCACAGCCACAAATTGTCTTCCATCGGCAGGCTGGCGGCGGGGGTCGCCCACGAAGTCAACAATCCCATGGCGATCATCAACGAGAAAGCGGGCCTCATGAAGGATCTGATCGAGTATTCGGACACCTTCCCCGATAAGGAGCGCTTTCTCTCCCTGGCGGACGCGATCCTGAATTCGGTCCACCGCTGCGGCGCGATCACGCACCGGCTCCTGGGTTTTGCCCGGCGCATGGACGTGACCATCGAAATGCTGGATTTGAACGATCTTGTGCAGGAAACCCTGGCATTCCTTGAAAAAGAAGCCCTCTACCACAATATTGACCTCCGGCTTCAACTGGCGGACAATCTGGCATCCATCGACTCCGACCGCGGCCAGCTCCAACAGGTTTTTTTGAACCTCTTGAACAACGCCTTTGCGGCGGTGGAAGACGGCGGCGTCGTCTCCATCACCACCTGGGAGAAGGATCCGCAGACCCATGCGGTCTCCGTCCAGGACAACGGCTGCGGCATGTCTGAAGAAACCCTCAAGCATATTTTCGAACCCTTTTTCACCACCAAGAAACAGGGGACCGGCCTGGGGCTTCCCATCACCTACGGCATCGTCAAAAAGCTGGGCGGGGATATCCAGGTGGAGAGCAAGGAGGGGGAGGGAACCAAGGCGATCGTCTATCTTCCCCGGAAATCGCCGGCGGGGCCCAACACCAGCTATTAAAACGGGACGGCCGGGGCGTTGCCCGCGGGTCCGTTCCGTCCCGGGCAAATGGCCAAAACGGAAGGTTCATCCACGGCGGGGGCATGAGCCGGGGTAAAGGCAATCTCGGTCACGTAAAGCCTTGATGGTTTCCGCGATGTCTCTTTCGGGATCGGAATCGCGGTCGGAATCGGGATCGAATGGGGTGGTGTGG
>JBJKPT010000284.1:0-5689 GCA_046706045.1 Desulfobacterales bacterium | reverse complement strand
GGCTTTTGAAGGGTGACGCGGATGCCGCCGCTTTCCTTGGTGACATCGTAATCCAGATCCCGGGCGAGGGAAATCACGATTCTCACCGTTGTACTCGTTCCCTTGATTTCCGAGCTGGTGATATCCTTGACTTCAGGGTTTTTGACCGAAATCGTGGGAGCAACGCCCGTCAGTGTGGTCCCGGGAAAATAGAGAACAATGGCCGGCGGAAACGGTTGTTTCACGGCCGTATACGTCAACAGCTGATTGCCGCCGATATACACGGATGTCTTCCCGCCCGCCTCGGCCGTTCGGATCTCCGTGATGGTCTTGGCCGCACCGGCCTCGGCAAGGGATGCCGGCTTCGTCATTCGGGCCTGCTGGTCCGTGCCGCACCCGTAAGTACCGAGGACCATAGCCATTCCAAAAACAATGCTTCCGCGAATCAACCGTCTGAAGCCGGAATCGAGCATCTGCATAGTCCCCTCTTTAAATTTCCCCAGGAGGTCGATTGATTTTCATCACTTGTTTGATGGTTTTGACGTGACCCACCAAATCTTCCACTTTCTCTTCAATTATGATTCGGTCGCGTTTAATGGCGGTGACCACACCCGATTTCAATCCGATATACGTACCCTTCTTCACCACATACCCCTTGCCGGAGCTTTCTTCAACCAGGGCCCAACGGCCATCCGGCGATTCCATGGTCGCGACAAGCCGCAACTGGGATAGGGCGAGCATTTCAAGAGGGGTCTTCGGCTCGCGTCGCACGATTTTTGGGGTGGCCGTTTCCGTGGGGGCAGCCGCCTGCTTTTGGAACAACGGCATGAATGGATCGATTTTTCCTTCCGGGTGATAAATTCTCGGCCGATAGGCCGCTCCGGCAAGGGATTCCGCTTGGGTGATCAAATTCCCCAGGCTTTCCGTTGGGGGCGCATTCGTTTTTTCAGCTGTTTTGACGGCCCCCGGTGGTGTCGCGGCCTTTGATGGGAGACTGGATGCTTTCACCGCGGAACCTGGGGAAGGCATCGCTTCCGTGGATTTTTTCAGAGCCCCCACCGCGGCGTTGGGCTTTGGCGGTGCCGCCTTCGCGATGGGGGGGATGGTTTTTTTTGCAGCCGCCACGGAAGCTGCAGGCGCCAATGCCTTTGCCTTTCCTGAAGGCAGCGAGATCTTCCTTTGGACGACCTTGGGTTTTGCCGTCTTCGGGGCTTCCTCGTTTTTGCATCCAGCGATGAAAGTCCCAGCCAGCAATACCATCGTCCACATGAGGATGGTGCGAAGCATACATGCCGCCTTATGGTGGTTACTCGATCGTTTCATTTGCTGCGCTATCGTTTCCCGTCATCTGTTTCGTACTAGCCGGAAACTTCCCTTTTGGGCCGTACGAAGTTTTCAAAATTTTTCGATCTCCCTGGGGACGACGGCCACGCGTGTTGCTCTTTTCATGTCCACATCGGCATATCTCATCCGAACATTACTTGCGTTTCTTTTTCGGGCGCTTTTTCGGTTGGATGAACCGATAGGTCACGGCCGTACAGGAGACGTTCAGTTCGCGATCCGCTGCCGGGCTGATCGTAATGTCGCGAAGGTTGACAATTCGATTCAGGCTGGCGACCCGGTCGAAAAAATTGGCAACATCGTTGAAGCTGCCATGGACGGTTATCGCGACGGGAATTTCGGCATAAAAGTTTTTGGCATGCTCCGCTCCCGGCTGAAACAACAACACGTTCAACCCTGCCGCGGTGCCACAATTCGAAATGCTTGTCAGCAGGGTCGGAATTTCCTTTTTTTCCGGCAGTGCCGCCATAACGGTCTTGTATTCCACCTCTGCCGCATCCATCGCCTTTTTCAATCGCGGCAACTGGGATGCGCTGCGCCGGGCCCCGGCCAGATTTTTGTTGAGGCCGTCGATATCTTGTTCGATGGCGCTTTTCGTTTCCAGCTTTGGCAGATGCACAAAATAAATACCGACACCGATGATCACCACAAACGTGCCAACGTAGATCAACACACGCTGGAGGGGGGTGAGTTTCTCGATCCGTGCGATGAACGGCGTCAGGGATTCCAGGGACAGCTTCGCTTTTTTCATTCGGAGGATCCCTATTTGGAGGCTTTGCCTTTTTGGTCCTTGGCGGACAACCCTTGCTTGTCAAAGTTCAAACTGAAGGCCTTCAGCAATACCTTGGCACCCTCGAAGGCCTGCTGCCGCGATGACACGAGGGTCACGTTGCTGAATCGTTCCACGCCTTCCAACCGTGTCATGAAATCGGCGATGGTCTGGTTGTCCACGGCAACCCCACTCAACTGTACGTGCCCACCGTTGGTCTTAAATTGGGTCAGCCACATCCGGTGGGGAACGACGACCTGGGTCAAGGTGTCCATGAGCGTTACGGCTTCATCCCGATTGACGGAGAGATCCTTGATGACACCGGTCTTTTGTTTCAATATGCTGAGCTGCCGTTGAATCTCCTTGGCCTCCCGGCTCTGCTTTTGCAGATTCCTCAGTTCGTTCTGGAGATTCATTTTTTCCTGGCCCAACGCCTTGATCTCTCCAGCCAGCATGGTGTTGTAATAAAAAAGGGCGGCAATGACCATGATGATAGACAAAAGAAAAATGGAAATCTGACGGCGGACATTTTCCTTTTTTCGGGCGGCGCGAAATGGCAGCAGATTAATGCGTATCATTTGTCATCCACTTTCCTAAGGGCCAACCCCATGCAGATGGCTGCCTGCGGCGAGATACGTTTCAGGTATTCCGGATCAAACGCATCCGTGTCGATTTGAAACTGTTTGAACGGATCGATGATTTCCACTTCAGCCGATGTTTCGGCGGCCAGAAGCTCTCTGAATTCATGGATGTTTGCACCCCCACCGCTCAAGATGATGCGTTTTATCTGTTCTTCGGGCTCCGTTGAATAGAAAAAGTCCATGGCGCGCCGGATTTCGGAACACCAGTCGGAGACGGCGGAGGAAATGATTTCCCGCAAATCGTCCTGGGAAATACTGTCGGATTGCTCACTTTGCTTGATCTGCTCGGCTTCTTCAAGCGAGCAGTCGATGAGGGAAACAATTTTTACGTTGATCTGGTTGCATCCCAACGAAACATCGCGCATGAATACCGATGTGGCGCCTTTCAATATGTTGAGCGACGTTTTGCTTGCACCGATATCAATGAGGGCTACCGTTTCCTCATCGCTTTCGTAATTGGCCTCGAAAATATTTTGCAGGGCGAAGGCATCCACATCGATGACGCAGGGGTTCAGCCCGGCCAACTGGATCAGTTGGATGTAATCGTCGACCATTTCCTTTTTGGCGGCAACCAGCAGCACGTTCATCTGGTTCGGATTCGATTCGTTTTCGCCAAGGATCTGGAAATCGAGGTTGACATCGTTGATATCGAAGGGAATGTACTGTTCCGCCTCAAACTGGATCGTTTCCTGGAGCTGATCTTCGGTCATGACCTGGACCGGAATCTTTTTCACGATCACGGAATAGCCGCCCACGGAGACAGCCACATTCTGGTCTCGAATGCCATAGGTCTTGTAAAGTTCCTTGATGGCCCCGGCAGCCGTCTCGGGATCCTTGATCATGCCCTCTTCGATGACACCGTGGGGTAGCTCCACCATGCCGAATCGACTCAGGCTTTGGCCGGATTTGGTATCGGCAATTTCTGCGGCTTTGATGGCCTTGGAACCGATATCCAGCCCGACAAGACTTGTTTTTTTTGATAAAAGCATGGCGGCCCTATTGTAACTGCCCAAAAATTTTGTCTTTATCCGAAAGTTTCAATCCAAGTGCCAGCAGGATTTTTCTCTTGGTCTCCATCCGACAAGGCAACCCATCTTCAATCCGCGAAATGGTGATCGGAGACACTTTCGCCTTTCGCGCCAATTCTGCCTTGCTGATCAGTAGCGACTCGCGATACGTTTTTAATGATTTATCGCCCATGGATTCATCTTCTGTAGCAATGTCGAAAACAGGGTTAAAATAATGGGGAACGGTTTTGCAGCCCAGAAGATTTCTGACCTTGCAGAACGTATCAGAGTGCAACGGGGTCGTCGATGTCAAGAAAATTAACCATAATTATGTTTATTTTATAGGTACTTTCTTTATATTGTGCTTTTTGTGGTCCCTTTTCTATATTTCTTGTAGGTCGCGGCCCCTCGGCCATCGCGACAAACGGCGCAGACCCCAAAACGGTCCCGGCCAAAACTCGATGACGAGACAATTTTCTACCACGGCTTGACTTTCTTGGGTGTTATGTATACCAATGACGCAAATTATTCCAAAATTTCAATCTGTTAAATTTATGCCCCCATCCATCCCCGAAGATCGCGCCAAGCCCTTTCGCCTGGTCAAGTATTTCACGATTTTCAGCCTTATCGCCATTTTTATTGGCACCATGGTCCTTTCGATTCTAAATACCCATTGGACGCGTTCGTTGCAGATGAGAAAAAGCGAGGAATTTGCGAGACTGCTCATCGAGAATCTAAATCACCAAGTATTTCTGCAGTTTATCGTCCCAACAGCCCTCCAGTTCGGAAAAATTGAACTCCGGGAAAAAGAGCAACGAGACCGCCTGGACAAAGTGGTGCGAAGCACCCTCCACGGCTTCAAAGTTGAAATGGTCACGGTCTACGACATGCACAACGTGATTGCCTACAGCTTCGATCCAAGCCTGGTCGGCCGGAAAGATGTCGGTGGAAGCGGCTACCAGGCAGCCCTCAGGGGAGAGTTCACATCGAAACTGATCCAGCGCGGAAACGCGTGGGAGATTTTTTTCGGCATCCCCAAGGAATGCCATTTGACGACCATCGGCCCGCTTCGGACCGAGGTGCAGGTTTCCCGCCTCACCGGGCCGGTGATCGGTGTGGTCGAGATTGTTCAGGATATGACCGCAGAATACCGGGCGATTTTTCGGTTCCAAATTTATATCGTTCTGTCGGTCTCCCTGATCATGGTGATTCTCTTTGTCATTCTGGTCCTGATCGTCCGCCGAGGGGAGTCGATCATCGAGCAGCGCGCGATGGAACGGATCCGGCTAAAGGAAAAACTCAGCCGTGCCGAACACTTATCGACCCTGGGAGAAATGGTGGCAACGGTTTCCCATGAGATCCGAAACCCCCTGGGAATCATCCTCAGTTCCGCCAAGCTGTTGAAAAAAAAAGCGGGGGACGATGCCGCCAGCGCCCACATTCCGGACATCATCGTCGAGGAAGCCAGCCGCCTGAGCGGCATTATCACGGACTTTCTCAATTTTGCCCGGCCCCGCACGCCCAATTTTACGGAATGCCGGATCCCGGAGATCCTCAACAAGAACATCTTGTATTTGTCGTCTTTGACCACCGATAAAGGGTATCGGATTCACCTGACCGGGGAGACCGACGTGGCACCAATCCTCGCGGACCCCGACATGCTTTACCAGGCCTTTTTAAACGTCCTGCTCAACGCGACCCAGAGCATGCCCGCCGGAGGGGATCTCACGGTTTCGATCGAAACGGTGGATGCCACGGTCCGCATCGCGTTTCAGGACAGCGGGCCCGGAATTCCGGACGAAATCCGTGAAAAAATCTGGGAACCGTTTTTTACCACGAAAACCAACGGGACCGGTCTGGGGCTCGGCATCGTGCGCAATCTCATTCGAATGCATGAAGGCGACGTGGCCATCACCAATGTCGAAGCCGGCGGTGCCCGCGTGACGATCTCC
>JBJKPT010000283.1:0-6930 GCA_046706045.1 Desulfobacterales bacterium | reverse complement strand
CTCATTCACCAGGTCGTCGGTTTGCTGCAAACCCGTCGGAAATTACCTGTTCATAAGACAACCAACCAGGAAATGGGTTCCTGCCTGCGGCCGGGGATAATTACCGGACTCCGCCCGCATCGTCCCTTCCATAATTGAAAAGGCGGAAAAATCTCGAGCGGGCAACGAGATTCGAACTCGCGACACCAAGCTTGGGAAGCTTGTACTCTACCAACTGAGCTATGCCCGCCACCAAGGTTCACTCTTTAAAATAATCCGAAATGAAAGTCAACAGGATTCGTCAATCGAAGGCGATGGGGCTCGATTCCAGGCAACGGGACCCATCAATCGAGCAGTTTTCGCACAGCGATCAGTTCGTTGCGGATTTCTTCCAAGGTAATGGCCGGCGCCCCTTCTCCGGCAGGCGGGGTTGGGGCCCGCAGGTACTGGCGGGCGCCCTGGATGGTGAATTTTCTCTCGTAGAGCAGCTTTTTTATGGCGAGGATCGTTTCCACATCCCGCTTGCGGTAGAGCCGCTGGCCCGACGCGGTGCGCTTGGGCCGGATCTCGGAAAACTCGGTTTCCCAGAACCGAAGGACGTAGGCGGGCACATCGGCGATACGGCTGACCTCGCCCACCCGGAAATACAGTTTCTCCGGCAATGCCAAGGAATCGTCGGCCGCGTGGGTCATCGGGGATATCCTCCAACGGGGAACCTTCCGGATCGAGGCCCCGGCAAACGGGTTGGGAGGCCGACGCCGGCACCCGCCTCACGTCGGCAAATCCGCCTTGAAAGCGCTGAGCAACCGGCCGGTAAGTTCCCGGTGAAGCCGGTTGACGGCATCGTCCTCGAGGGTCTGGGTGTCCGATCGGTAGGTGATCCGCAAGGAGATGCTCTTTTTTCCCTCCGCAATCGGCGCACCGGCGTACACGTCGAACAAATAGGCGTCTTCCATCAGCGGCTCCGACAATGCCGCGAGGGCCTCGACCACCCGCTGGGCCTCGGTGGCATCGTCGATGATCATGGTGATGTCCCGGTTCACGGACGGATATTTCGCAATGGGCTGAGCCTTGAACCCATCGGCCAGCAGCCGGGCCATGGCCGCCATGTCGAATTCAAACAGAAACACGTCCTGCCGCAGGCCGAAATCGGCCCGGACCCGGGGATCGAGCAGTCCCACCATACCGATTTCCATATCCCCGACGGCGACCCGGGCCGTGGCGCCGGCCGCGGTGACATGGCATTGCGCCTCGGGCATGCGGGAAAATGCCGCCCCGCGAAGACCGACCTCATCGAAAAGGGCCTCTGCGGCGCCCTTGATGTCATAAAAATCGACGGGTTCCGGTTTTCCCAGCCAGCCCGGCACCTGACGGAAACCGGTGATCACCGCCGCCACCCGCTCGATTTCAACGGGCAGCGCGTCCACATCGCCCGTGGTGAAAAAGACGTGACCGATTTCAAACAGACGCAAATCCCGGTTCTGAACGCTGAGGTTTCGCTGAAGGGCATCGAGGAGCCCCGGAATCAACGAGGTGCGCATCACCGCCTGATCTTCGCTCAGTGGATTGACGAGATCGACGGTTTTTCGGCCTGCGTCGTTTTCGGGCAACGCCAGGCGATCGGCGGCGTTTCGGTGGATGAAGCTGTAATTGATGGTTTCGGCAAAGCCGAGACCGGTCATCCGGAATCGCACCCGTTCCCGAAGGGCGCGCTGGGGGTTCGGGGCCCACCCCGAGGCGGGTACCCGCGGCAAGGTGGTCTCGATCCGGTTGTAGCCGTAGAGGCGGGCAATCTCCTCGGAAAGATCTTCCCAACGGGCGATATCCACACGAAACGGCGGCGGAATCACCTCCAGATGCGCATCGTCGACGGATTCCACGCCGAATTCGATGGACCGGAGCAGCCGGGTCATGGTCCCGGTATCCAGGTGGGTGCCCAATCGCCGGTTGATGTCGGCCATGCGCACCCCGATCCGCGGCCGGACATGGGGCCGGGGGTGGTTGTCGATGAAGCCCTCGACGGGTCGCCCGCCGGCCACCGCGCAGATCAGCTGGGCGGCCCGGTTCATCGCCGCCACGGTCCCTTCGGGATCGACCCCGCGCTCGAATCGGTGCGAGGCGTCGGTGGCAAGCCCGAGCCGCTTGGCCGTGCGCCGGATGGAGGTCGGGTTGAAGCAGGCGCTCTCAATGAGGACCCGGGTGGTGGCATCCTCGATTTCCGAGTTGAGCCCGCCCATCACCCCGCCGACGGCGACCGGTTTTTGACCGTCGCAGATCATCAGCATGTCGCCGGCCAGGGATCGCGCCTTTCCGTCCAGGGTGGTGAACGCTTCGCCGTCGGTCGCGGTGCGCACCACGATCCGGTGTTCCGCCAGATGATCGAAATCAAAGGCATGCAGCGGCTGGCCGGTTTCAAGCATGACGAAGTTGGTGACGTCCACCACGTTGTTGATGGGTTTCAGCCCGACGGAAAGGAGCCGGTCCTGGAGCCAAAACGGTGAGGGGCCGACGGTCACCCCCACCACGAGACGGGCCGCATACCGGCTGCACAGCTCCGGCGCGTTGATGTCGACTCGGGTCTGGATCGTCCCGGGGGCGATGCCCGCGGGAAGCCGGATCTCGGGGTACCGGAGGCGACCTCCGGTCAAAGCCGCCACTTCACGGGCGATGCCGATCACGCTCAGGCAATCGGAACGGTTCGGGGTGAGATCGATGTCAAACACCGGATCCGACCGGTTCAAGGCCGCGTTGAGCGGCGTCCCCACGCCAAGGGACGCATCGAGTGCCAGGATGCCGCCGGCATCCGGGCCGAGACCGAGTTCCCATTCGCTGCAGAGCATGGCCTCGGAGCGCTCGCCCCGGATGACCCCGGCCTGGATTTCCATTCCGTTCGGAAGGAGGGTGCCGGGCATGGCGCAGGCGGTGAGCATCCCCGCGGCGGCGTTGGGCGCCCCGCAGATCACGGAAACGACGCCCTCGCCGGTATCCACGGTGCAGCACTTGAGCCGCTCCGCCCTGGGATGGGGCGATATCGCCACGATCCGGGCCGCCCGCACCGACGCGAGAAAGGCAAAACGGTCTTCGACCGCGTCCACTTCGAGGCCGGTCATGGTCAGGGCTTCGGCAACGGCCTCGGGTGCCATGGTGACATCAACGTATTCCCGCAACCAGCTGAGACTCACCTTCATGCTAAAACTGCCTCAAGAACCGAATGTCGTTTTCAAAGAATTTACGAATGTCGTCCACTCCGTATTTCAGCATGGCGATCCGCTCGACCCCCATGCCGAAGGCAAAGCCGGAGTACCGGCCGGTGTCGTAGCCGATGTTCTCAAAAACGGCCGGATGCACCATGCCGGAGCCAAGCACCTCGAGCCATCCGGTCTGGGAGCAGACCCGGCAGCCCTTGCCCCGGCACATGACGCAGAGGATATCCACCTCGGCGCTCGGTTCGGTAAAGGGGAAAAAACTGGGCCGGAACCGAAGGCTTGTCCGCGCATCAAACATCTGGTGCACAAAGGCGGTCAGGACCCCCTTCAGGTCGCCGAAGGAAACGGCTTCGTCCACGAAAAGCCCCTCGACCTGGTGAAACATCGGGGTGTGGGTCAGATCCGAGTCGCGCCGATAGACTTTCCCGGGGGCCACGATGCGCACCGGGGGCGTCGTCTTCTCCATGACCCGGGGTTGGGTCGGCGAGGTGTGGGTCCGCAGGACGATGTTCTCGGAGACGTAAAACGTATCCTGCATATCCCGCGCCGGATGATCTTTGGGGATGTTCAACGCCTCGAAATTGTAGTGGTCGGTCTCGATTTCCGGGCCCTCGGCCACGTCGAACCCCATGCGCGCAAAAATGCTTGTGATCTCGTCGGCAACCCGGGTGATCGGGTGAAAGGTCCCCCGGAGGGGCTTTCGTCCCGGCAGGGACACGTCGAGCGCGAACGTCCGGGCGGCGGTCGCCGCAATGGTGCGGGCGGCCTCATCAAAGGCCTCGGCCAGAACCGTTTTGGCCCGATTTGCCGCCTGACCGGCGGCGGCCCGTTCGGCCGCGGGCAACCGGGAAACGGTCCGCAGGAACTGGGTGAGCCGGCCTTTACGGCCCAGGTATTTTACGGACAGCTCGCGCACCGCCTCGGCGTCATGGGCGTGTGACAGTTCGCGGAGCGCGTCCTGTTGGATTTCTTCGATGGTGGTCACGGCGTAAGGCCCTGTATTCGGGAGGCAAGGCCCGGGATCGGCCCCAGCGTCCCGCAGGATGAGGGGGTGGCGGACAAAAAACGGCGACTCCCGGGTCTCGGGGCGTCGCCGTCTTCACCAAAGCAATGCATCAACTCTGCTGCGCGGCCAGTTGGGCAACCTGGGCAAACCCGGTGGGCTCGGAGATGGCCAGTTCCGCCAGGACCTTCCGGTCGAGCTCCACATGGGCTTGTTTCAATCCATGGATCAGGCGGCTGTAGCTGACGTCGTTCATCCGGGCCGCCGCGTTGATCCGGGCGATCCAGAGCTGCCGGAACTCGCGCTTGCGCACCCGGCGGTCCCGGAAGGCGTAATTGAGGGCCTTGTCGACGGAATCGGCCGCCGTGCGGATCAGCTTGCTCCGCCCGCCGCGAAACCCTTTCGCCAGTTTCAACAATCGGTTTCTTCGTCGTCTTGCCTTAAAACCCCTCTTTACTCGCATGGTCTTCTCCTGATCGATATCCATGCCGCCAGGTGCGGTCACCTGCCGGATTCACGTCCCCATTCAAATTTTCCCCACCGCGCCGGGTCCCCGCCCGTTCCGAAACGTTTCGCCGTCGGCCCGGGCATGGCCGGACGGCCGTGATCATCCGTTGGGCAGCAGGAGCCGGATTTCCTTCATATCGTGTTTGGCGGCAATCTGTTGCACCTTCAGGCCGCGCTTGCGCTTGCGGGTCTTCGTGGTGAGGATATGGCTGTGGTTGGCCTTGGAAAATTTCACTTTTCCGGATCCGGTGGTCCGGAACCGCTTTGCCGCGGCACGATTGGTCTTGATTTTTGGCATATTTTCTCGTCTCCTGGATGCGCCAATCGGCTCCCTAGCGCTGGTCCAAATTTCAAACATGGCCGTTTCGTAGGAAATCGTTGAACCGCCGTGCGGGGCTGGGTCCGACAGCAATCAACAACGGTGCCCAATACCACCGCGCCGTCCGCACAAATGCAGATGGCGCGGAAAAACGGTATCCCATACCCCGCGCCACGAAAAAAATCAAACGATTTATTTTTGATTCCGGATCGAAAGCCGATGCCCGGCCGGGCTCGACCGGCCCGGCAAGGCGGCATCAAACGACTTTCGGCGCCAGGATCATGACCATCGTGCGCCCTTCGAACTTGGGATACTGTTCGACGGCGGCGATGTCGGCAACCTCCTCGGAAATCTTTTTGAGCAGTTCGCGTCCTAGCTCGGCGAGGGTGATCTCCCGTCCCCGGAACATGACGGTGACCTTGACCTTGTCCTTTTTTTCAAGGAACTTGCGGATGTGCCCGAGCTTTGTTTCCAGATCGTGATCGCCGGTTTTCGGACGGACCTTGATTTCCTTTACATGAATGGTGGTCTGCTTTTTCTTGGCTTCCTGCTTTTTTTTGGTCTGCTCGTACTTGAATCGGCCATAATCCATGATCTTGCAGACCGGGGGCCGTGCGTTCGGAGATACTTCAACAAGATCCAATCCGTAATCTCCGGCTTTCGCCAAGGCTTCATGAAGGGCCAGGATGCCGACCTGATTGCCTTCCGGATCGATGACACGGACTTCGCGTGCTCGAATGCTCCGGTTGATGTTGACGCGGTCCTGGGGCTTAATCGGTTTGTCGAATCGTTTTGGGACAGCTATCCTCCACCTCCTGGGTTGCGGGATTTCGACTTCGGCCTTCTGGGTTTTTGGGTATTGATTGACACGGGGTAGGTGCTCACCTGCGGAAGGCCACCATACAACCGTAATCGATGTGAATATACAAGCCACATCGGGAAATGCAATAAAATTTTTTCAATTCGGTCTTCCGGAACGCTTGCCACCCGATTGCGCGAGGGTGTACGCGCAAAGGAGGCTCTCCCTCCAGTAGGCGTTTTTCGGATCGGCAAAATAGGCCTTGAACAGACGCAGGCTCTCATCTCTGAGAATGTCGGGAACAATGGCCACGGGGTTGTCCCGGTACAGGGGTGGCAACCGGCTCAAGTCGCAATGGGTCCCCCCGCCCATGATGTCCTCGTAGGCGTAAACGATCTCGCCGATCCCGCTGAGCAGGATCGCGCCAAAGCACATCAGGCACGGCTCCAGGGAGCAAAAAAGGGTGATCCGGGACCGATCGGGCGGCGTCTGCAGCTGCTCCAATCGGCGAATGGCCACGATTTCGGCATGATCCGTCTCGTTTGGGCGATCGCCGGCGGTACCGGTCCGCGCACCGGTCGCCAGAATCCGGTGATTGTAAACCAGAACGCAGCCGACCGGAAACTCCCCCGCGGAAAGGGCCTGCCGGGCCTGCTTCAGCGCGGCGCCCATAAAAAATTGATAATCGAGTTGGCTTTCCCAGTTCTTCATCTCCGGAACATCCACGCCACCCTTTTCGCCCATACCGTTTCCACCGACGCTACGGTTTCTTCTCGGCCGGCGATATCCGGCAGATGGTGGTATCGCAGGGACAGGCCCCATCGACTGCCATGGCATAGAAAATACGGGTGGCCATTTCAACGGTCTTCTTTGAAAGCGGGGCCGGGGAAGCGGCGGCCGCGATCGCCTCCAGGCGCACCCGGTCGGGGATTTCCCAAAGCGGCATGGCCGTCGCCCGTCCCGTGAACCCGTCGAGGAGATCGGCGGACCGGCCGTTGGTGGCCACCGCCAGCGGCACCTGGTAGGGCGCCACCAGCCGGGAGAGGGCCAGCACCGAGCGCTGCCGGGTGGTGACCGATCCGGGTCCGTACTGAATCAGCATGCCGATGCGGCCGGC